>NZ_CALJXO010000082.1:0-4198 GCF_937988555.1 uncultured Boseongicola sp.
TGGATGAGGTGTTCCGGACGGGAAGACGTGCGCTCCTTTCTTTTGGAATGCCTCTCATCATCGTAGGTGGCCTTGTTCTTGGTATATTTACGCCTTCCGAGGCTGGAGCATTTGCGGTGGTTTATGCTTTGATCCTCGCGATGGTCGTGCATCGCGTTCTGGATTTAAAAGGCCTCTACCGGGTATTGGTGAACGCAGTCCAGATGAGCGGCGAACTCTTGATAATCGTCGGTCTTTCATTCGCGCTTGGGGCAGGATTGACAAATGCCCGTGTGCCGGAATTCCTTGTGGAGATTATCGATGTCATGGTTTTCTATGACAGTGAATTCCTGCGAATTCTGGCTCTTGTCACTCTCGCGATACTTGCAGGCATGATCCTTGATCCGTTGATACCCGTATTGTTGCCGATTATCCTGCCCACCCTGATCGCATATGATATCGACCTCGTCCATTTTGGGGTGCTGATGGTTATTGCAGTGGTGATTGGTCAGGTGACCCCTCCGATGGCTATCGCGCTGATCATCGCGGGTCGAATAGCGAATGTTGATCAGATCCGGGTGATGAAGGCCAATACGCCGTTTTTTCTGGGTATTGTCGCGTTCATGTTGTTCGCGATCGCAGTACCGGCGGTGGCAACATGGTTACCCAACATCATGCGAAACTAGCATCGTCCGAATGGCATCAGAAAGGTCTCCAGCAGTGGAAATTAATATGAGAGTCGGGGCCCGCCATGTGCGTGTTCCGTTGGCAGATTGTTCACGACAAAGCGCTGTCGATCATCGCGCTCGAAATGGCGATCGCCAGCTAGGCATCGTGCCAGAAGCTTTCGGGGCGGCGGCAGATGAAACATCGGTTTCGCGCATTCCATATGAACTCAAGCGCGGGCATAGTGGAGTGGGACGCGCCCACCAGCTTGCGGAGAGAGGCGAATGACCGGGCAGGCTGGGCATATTATCGTGAGTGGGCGGTGGGACGATAATGTCGCCATCGTGGACATTGAAAAAGCGCTGCTGCCTGAGAACAATGAGACTTCTCACGCCGTCATCTCGCGTCCGCGTGTCACGCCTGACCTCGACCTTGACGGTGACGGTAAGCCAGATGCCCGTGCAAGCGGACAGCCAGTCATGGTCGCCGTCGACGCAACTGGGCGCTATGCGTATGTTGTCTGCCATTCGGGAGACGCCACCCAAGAGGCGGCAGCGGCCTATCAGCATGGGCACCCCGGTCTGGTAACGGTTCTAGATATCAATGCAGCGCTTGACCCCGCAAACAATGACGGCCTCGGGGCTGTCGTCGAATTCGTATCCACAGGTCGCACCGGGCCGGTGGGCTGTGCAATGACACCTGATGGCGCCTCGCTGCTTGTTAATTGCGGAGAAGCGGAAGGAAGCGAAGACGGCGGCGACGAGGTGACGGTTATTGACGTGGCGTCGCGCCATGTCTCGGCGCGTGTGCCGCTGAAGGTTGATCCGACCCACCCGGCCACGACCCCGAGCGAACATGACAGCCCGCACGCAACCTTCGGCCATTATCCAAACCCAACCGGTATCGTGATTTCACCGTTGTCCGGAGGCGTTGTCTTCGTTGGCAACGGCGGCCTTAGCGATGTGTCCGTTCTGGACCTCAAAGCGTCTCTATCCGGAGCACCGGATGCCGAGATCAACCGCGTCGAGGTGGAAACCGGGCCGTTCGGAATGGCACTCAGCCCAGACGGAACCCTCGTTGCCGTTGCGTCGCGCGAAAGCATGTCACACGCCTACGAAGGCGGCACTGTCTCGATCATCGATGTTGCGCGCGCGGCGGCTGGCCGCACCGATGCTGAAGTCGCCCGCGTTCCTGTGGGCGGCGCTAATGGAACCGAGCATAGCCGTCCGTTTGGTGTTGCATTTTCGCAGGATGGCAAACTGCTTGTTGCGTCATGCTTTCGCACCAATGCCATCTCGATCCTTGATGTCGAGGCGGCGTTGGCGGGGCAACCAGCCGAGCGCCATTGTCTTTATCCGGATGCTCCGGGCGGTGGCCCGTCGCGACCAAGAGGGATCGCAGTTTGCGGTCGCTACGCATGTGTCATCGGTGGGGCCAAGGGAGGGTCTGGCAGCAGCATTCTTTGGCTGATAGATATTGAGGCCGGCAAGGTTTGTGGAACGGTTTGCGAGGTGGGTAATGAATCCTATTTTCTTGCCGTGGTGCCTCCAGCTCCGACATGACGCCAGGCGCGGAATCCCAGCCGAACGATCAGAGCAGTGGTGTCAGACGGATGCGAACCAGACTCCGCTAGGAACGCGAGGCTGCCCCTTATGCCGCACAAAGACCGCGCCGCTCGGCAAGAGAAGCGGTTCGGGTGAGCTTGAAATTTGGGCGTTTGTAGAGATGGCGCTCCGTGTTGATGTGGTTGTGGATTGACGCGTGAACGGCGACGAATTTCTGCAAACTTTGCATTCTCCGGAAGCGAAGCATGGCTTGCTCTCGCCGTCGAAATGGCAGGTGAAAATTCTTGGCCCTGTTGTTCAACCAGCGGCCTGTCTCCTGCCAAGATGCATTGCCGATATCCTTCATCGCGGCGCCATAGGAGCGCAATCGATCGGTCACGATGATCTTTGGGTTGCCGTATCGCTTCATCGATTTTCTTAGAAATTTTAATGCTGCTTTGCGATCCCGGAGTTTGGTTACATAGCTTTCCAGCACTTCGCCTTCGTGATCGACAGCGCACCACAGACAGTTTCGTGGCTGATCTCGATGCCACGCTCGTGCAGCAGGTCCTCGACATTGCGGAGCGATAGTGGAAATCGAACGTATATCATGACCGCTGGGCGGATAACCTCGGGGCTGCTCTGAAAGCCCTTGAATGGGTCTGTTTTCGTTATGAGAGAAGGCTCCGAAACCACCCTGCCGGCGCCGCAACCCAATTTGTTCTGACAGAGCCCTGGTGAAGGTGACGGGCTGACGCAGGTCATGGTGCCAAGTAGCAAGGGCCAGAAGATCAAGGATGAATTGGCCGAAGAAGTACTCGCGAAAGAGCGCAGACAGGCCATTACGGACGGTTTGTGCACTTTGGCAACCGATCCCGAAAAGAAGCGGTTAATAACGGGTCCCGGGGAGGGCAAGGACGAGTTTGATACATTGAAGTTGGCCATTGCTGCCCGCGATATCGACTTAGCGGAGGCCAAGTATGAGAACCTGAGCCGGATCTTGAACTAATAGGCGTTTTGAGCTGGTTCTCGTTAGACGATGATTTCAGCGTCTCTCAAGCCGGGCTTCACTTTCTCGAAGCCTGGCGTCCCTTCCGAATTGCTTGGCACAACCATGCATGGACATACCGGTCACCCCCATATGAAGTGATTTCAGGTGTCTTGCCCCTGTGCGGCGCATCCAACAAATCTCTCAGCCAGGTTAGACCCAATCTGAGAGGCAACGCGCAATCTGCCCGAAGGAAAAACCGCTGTCCTAAGCGCCTTTCGCAGGGGCGCAAGCTGCATCCTTCTCAGAAAGACAGTTAGGCGTCCGCGTCCCCTGAGGCTTCTTGTGATTCAAGCCAACGCACGACAGAAACGCGCTTGGCGTCCATATGTTCATGAAGGGTTTGGGACAGACCTTTGCTGTCTCTCGTCTCAAGGCAGGTCATGATCATTTCATGTTCCTGAACCGCTGCATACCACCGGCCTTCTGACATATTGGCCAGATACCGTGCCCGCTGCATGCGCAGCGCCAGGGCCTGACAGGACGCCGTCAGCGTGTGGTTGCGCGCGGCAAGCAATATGGCGCGGTGGATCTTCTGGTTGATCAGGAAATAGGTATCCAGATCCCGATCCTCATAGCTTTGTATCATTTGGTTGTGCAGATCGCGCACGTCCTTGATTTCATCGTCTGTAATGTTTTGGCAGGCCAGTTCGCCTGACAGGGCCTCCAGCGCACCCAAAACGGGGAATACCTCTTGCACCTCATCGATGGTGACCATCGTCACCCAGGCCCCGCGGTTGGGCTCAAGCCGGATCAACCCGTCCGAGGCCAGCACCTTGAGCGCCTCGCGCATCGGCGTCCGGGACACACCAAACCTGTCACAGAGCAATTTTTCCGGGATTTTCGTGCCCGGGGCCAGTTCGCCGCCAATGATCAGCGGCTGCAGCCGGTCCACCAGTTCAAGGTGCAGGGATTTGCGTGCGATGGTCAGGGCAGAGGGATCATTTAGCATAGCAAGCTC
>NZ_CALJXO010000083.1:0-18119 GCF_937988555.1 uncultured Boseongicola sp.
CCGTTCCACGGAAAGAAAGTGGGAAGGAATGAGGCCTGCTCTTGTGGGTCTGGGCGGAAGTACAAGCGCTGCTGTGGGGCAAACTAAAGAGCGTTTGTCCGCACCCCCCACCGCATCGACGGGTGTCAGCACAAATACGCGCCACTCCTCCTCGGTTCAGGTCCGGTGGTGCGTCATTTTAAATCCTTATATGCCTCGCAAGGAGTTCGTGGATTTGTAGTCGATCGACATCGCAAGGTCGGGTGACCAGAATACCGGGTATCGTACCGATTTTTCGGCGATGCCCAAAGAAAGGATCGAAAAACTCAGCAAGAGGGGCGAACATTTAACTCGAGCGCTGATTGCCGAATATTCGCCCAAACTCGCTTGAAAAACCGATATAGATCTTTGACAGACGGCTACTTTCAGCGCCTTGAGAGCCCAAACACTTTAACCGCCTGTGGGCCGCACCATCCTTTGCCGATAGCATTGCCTCGCCCCCATCCGCGTTCGCCACGGGGCAGATTTTAGAGACACTTCCTGTCAGGGATCGACTCCGGCTGGGGGCGGAATCGTATCATAAGCTCTCTTGATCACGATTTTGGCCACTTATATAGCCCAGCGGCTTTCGAGGTCAGTCCTTGAGCTGTCTTGCGACGGCGCTCACCCTGGCTTGACGGGTTACGCAAGTGCATCCTGACAATGGACAACCGCTATTGGCTAAAGCACCAGCAGGCTGACCAGTCCAAAGTATATGAAGAGGCTTGTCACATCTTGTATGATTGTGCAGATCGGTCCGCTTCCCATGGCAGGGTCGGACCCAAGTTTCTGAAAAACCCACGGCAGACCAAAGCCCACGACAGCTGACATCGCACCGCCAGCCAAGACCGACAAACCAACCGCGGTGGCCAGCAGTTGATCGCCAAAAACTCCCAACACAGCGCCAGCAGCCAAAACTCCGAGCGCAGCGCCTATTCCGATGCCGATAACCAGTTCGTCTCGCAGCAAGGGCAGGATTTGCACATCATCTCGTGCCAAACTTCGGACGCTCACTGAAACCGCTTGGGTTCCGATTGCGCCTGCGATGTAAACAAGCGCGGGTACGAAGAACGCCACGGCGACGTTGGCGGCGAGTGCATGCTCGAACCGCACCATCACCACCGTTATCAACGAGGATGCGACCAAGCCAAAGACCAGCCAAGGCAAACGGCGAGAAATGCGGTTCACAATACTGGCGTCCAGCGCTGCACTGGGGCCGTCGTCATGGGGCGTGATCCCAGCGATAAGTTGGAGATCCTCCATGTGCTCTTCACGCAGAATACGAAACAGAGCTTCAGGCGGCACCACGCCGATCAGCCTTTCATTGCCGTCGACGACCGGAACCGCGATCATGTTCAGCCGCATTGCCAGTGCAGCAATCTGTTCTTGATCCGCATCCAACCTCACGGCCTCATGCTCCGGCTCCATGATGTCACCGATCCGGACTTGGCCATCTGCGAAGAGATCATTAATCCGAACGATACCCTGCAAATGCCCGGAGGTATCGGTGACAAACACTGTATCCGCGCATTCAAAAACTGAGCCGCGCAACGCATCAATTACTTGTTCTACTGGCGTATCAATGTGAGCCCTTGGGATGCCCGTAAGCATGTGCTCCGCGGCGGTGTCGCGGATGGCTTCGGGGTTTGGGCGAGTATTGGCCATTTCGCAGCTCCGACTATGGCGCCGTGAAAGAGCAGCGCGAGACTTACCAGAAACGATGTCTTACAAACGCGCAAGGTCACGTCTTGCGGGAAAAGTCATTGGACGGCGAGTTTGCCAAGTTCAGGTTCTATAAATCTGAGACCTTCCAAGGTCTGCCAAGCGGATAAAGCCACTTATGACAGGACCATCCAGACGGCGACTGCGGCCAGCACTACACCAAACATCGTGTTTGGTTTTCGGGTGCTATCAGGGGGCTTAAAATACCCTGTAATTTTGTCACCAATCAATGCCCAGATTGAGAATGCTATCAGGTTGTTGACGGTGAATGCCGTGGTGACCAAAGAAACTGTACACACCCAGCCGGTTTCTGACTGACCGAGAAACAGCGAAATTCGCCGCCGTTCACGCTTCCGTCTATAATCGCTTTCATCAGGAACGCAGCCTCTCAAGTCGGACAATTTTCATGCCTAACCGTGCCGCTCGTCTTGGCGATTGGCGCGGCCATTGCGCGACATGAGGAGCCGCGTCCCTGTCCATTCGGAGACTGGTCGAATTCGTCGGGGAGCACCACGATCCGTGAGCTGACCGAGCGCAATTCACGGATCGTGGTGTGTCTGGAAGAGCTTGAACGCGAGCAGAATTGCTCTGAATGCCGGTTTGAACTTTTCTACCGTTTCAGTTCCGTAGCCTTTTGATACGCGGCCGAACGAACCCAATTGGCCCGCGCGACATTGGGAAGTGACCCAGCAAGAGCGATGGCTCCCAAACAAGGGTCTGCCATCGACAGGGCGCGTCCCGCAAAATAGGCAAATGCGGGAAATTGGATTGGCCACCGCATTCTATTGTCGCTGGACATCTGGTCCGTAAGGTTCGCGTAAGGTTCGCGTGGTGAAGAAGGCAAAATTAACAGCGCGGACCGATCTCGATGACTTCCAGTTCTTCTATTCGAAAGCCTTTTTCCAGGCTGCGTTCGGCAACACCTGTCTCGCCAGTGGTCTTAACCATGCTGACGATTATTTTCGTCTTTTGCACCTATAATACCACGTTTTGGTCCATCGCAGCGGACGTATTCACGGGCCATCCGCTGTCACTGGCCGGATACATGTCCGCCCTATTTTTTCTGACCCTGTCGGCTTTCAGCTTCCTGGCATTCCCCTGGATTGTGAAGCCATTTCTGGGCTTCATCGTTCTCCTAAGCTCTGTGACATCATATTTTATGGACTCGCTGGGAGTGATCATTGACAGGGATGTGATCCAAAATGCGGCCGTGACTACGTTTACCGAGTCCAAGCATCTGATCACGCTTGGCTTTGTGACACATGTTGTGGTGTTTGGTATCTTGCCTGCAATTGTGCTCCTATCGGTCAAGATAAAGTCGCAAGGCAGGCTTAAGACCTTCGGAGTGCCCGTCCTCACTATATTGCTGAGCCTCAGTCTGTTCGCCGGTTTTTTAGTGGCGGACCTGAAGTCATACGCTTCTATCTTGCGGGAACGAAAAGATTTCATGAGCAGCTTCCAACCGGGGGCTCCCTTGGTCGGCGCGATCCGCTACGTCAAATTGATGTCGCGGACCGCCAATGTGACGGTCGCGCCTGTTGGTCAAGATGCGAAGAAGGGTGCCTCATACGTCATGGGCGGCAAACCGGTTCTTACAATCGTCGTCGCCGGGGAGACGGCGCGCGCGCAGAATTTCAGCCTGAACGGCTATGGTGTGGATACCAACCCCAAGCTGGCAATGCTGCCCATTATCAACTTTTCCGACGTCTCGTCCTGCGGAACGGCAACGGCTGTCTCCTTACCGTGCATGTTCTCAAAGTATGGCCGTGATGATTTTTCCTACGAGAAGGGCGTCTCGAATGAGAATCTCGTCGATGTTTTAGGCTACGCTGGGTTGCATGTTGAATGGTGGGACAACAACACCGGCGACAAGGGTATTTCGGATCGCGCTGTGTCGCTGTCATTTACTCACACGCAGAACGACGAGCTCTGTGCTGTCGGCGAATGCATGGACGGAATATTCATTCAGGCTCTCAAGGAATATGCACAGACGATTACAACAGATACCGTTCTAGTTCTGCACCATATCGGCAGCCATGGGCCGACGTATTACTTGCGATACCCGGAAGAGTTTGAACGCTTCACCCCAGCTTGTCGCACAGCGGAATTCAAAAATTGCACGCCAGAAGAGATCACCAATGCCTATGACAACACCATTGCCTATACCGACGAGATTCTGGCGCAGACGATTGAGTTCCTAAGAGCCGAGGGCCAGCTTACAACCGCGTTGCTTTATGTTTCGGATCATGGTGAGTCTCTTGGAGAGGCTGGTCTCTATCTCCACGGCGCACCATACTTTCTGGCACCTGAATTTCAGATCAAAGTACCGATGATCCTATGGATGTCAGACGGTTTCCAAGACAAGTTTTCAATCTCCAAAGACTGCCTTGCAGACAAGAAAAATGCCTCCCTTTCACACGACAATCTGTTCCACTCGCTGCTTGGCATGCTAGACATTAGAACCAATGTTCATAACGCTGATCTAGACATTTTTGCGACTTGTCGGACCGAGCAAAAGGTTGCCAGTAGATGAAGAAACCGGAGACCCATGTTCAACCGAAGCCCGATCGGATCACAGGAGCTGCCCATATTTTTGCGGCGGCAGGCTACTCCGTCTCAGGCGTCCGCAGGCTATGGCATGAAACAGCATTTCGGCATATCGTTTTTGCGTTGCCTGTTATCGTCGTTTTGTTCGCAGCAATTGGGGCCAGCTTTGCCGACTATTGTATTCTTCTGATCCTGTTCTTTTCACTGGTAGCGGTCGAAGCCCTGAACACCGCGATAGAATGTATCGTTGATCATCTGGCCCCCAACTGGGAAGAATTCGCCCGCGATGCGAAAGACCTGGGATCTCTCGCAACAATGTGCCTGCTAGGCGCAAATGCCGTGTTTATCGTATCGGTTCTTGTGCGAAGCCTGGCTCAAATCTGAAAGATAACTGATGAACATGCTCAAAATCGTTGCGGTTCCAATGCATAGGGAGGGCAGGAAATTCGTTGCAATCTTTGCCGTTGTTACCCTTGGCCTGGCATTGGTTTGGGAGCCGCTCTTCTGGCTCGGCGTCGGTGCAACAATCTGGTGCTACTATTTTTTCCGCGACCCCGTGCGCGTTATTCCCCAGCAGCCGGGCCTCGTTCTATCGCCGGCAGATGGCATTATTTCTCTCATCGAAGACATTATCCCGCCCGAAGACCTTGGGCTTGGCAACAAGCCGTTGCAAAGAGTTTCCGTCTTCATGAATGTCTTTAATTGCCATGTGAACCGCGCACCAATTTCGGGAAAGATCACTCAGGTCATTTATCACCACGGGAAATTCCTGAACGCTTCCCTTGATAAGGCAAGCGAGCACAATGAACGCAACAGCTTGGCCATCGAGGTCAGTGAAGGTGTGCAGATTGGTGTCGTACAGATCGCTGGCCTCGTTGCCCGACGCATTGTTTGCTTTGTGAAGCCAGGGGACACGGTAGACGTCGGCCACCGCTTTGGACTAATCCGTTTTGGCAGCCGTCTGGATGTCTATTTGCCCGTGGGTGTATCTCCACTTGTTGCTGTTGGGCAGACTGCAGTCGCTGGCGAGACAATTTTGGCAGACTTGTCAGACCCGCAACGACAACGCGCCGGCACACAGGTATGACCCGCAAATCGCACATCAAGTTACGCCACATCGTTCCCAGCATTGTCACGGTGTTTGCAATCTGTGCCGGCATGACCTCGATAAGGATGAGTCTTGATGGCAACCTGGAGATGGGTCTCTACTTGATACTGCTCGCGGTGTTCCTCGATGCTGCTGATGGCAAGCTGGCACGTTTTCTGGACAGCGCCAGCCCGTTTGGTGCGGAACTCGATACACTCGCCGACTTTTTCAATTTTGGTATTGCTCCCGGCGTGTTGATTTACAACACGCTCTATATCGGTACGGAATATGCAAATCTGGGCTGGCTGGCGTCGCTTGTTTTGGGAGTCTGCTGTGCCTTGCGACTGGCACGGTTCAACCTGTCGGTCAAAAGCACCGAAGTGACACTAAAAAAGGAAGACTTTTTTGTGGGTGTCCCTGCACCGGCACTGGCAAGTCTCGCTTTAACGCCGGTTTTCATGGAGCTTTATGGCTGGGAAAATACCGATCTTCCAATTTTGCGAGCAGTTTACATTATCGCCGTAGGGCTTCTCGCTGTCAGTACGATACCGACATTCTCGATCAAACATGCCTCGATCAGACGGTCGCAACTGCCATTCGTCATCGTCGCTGCAGTCGTTTTGATCGTGTGCCTAATGGTCTATACTTGGCCGACGATGATCGCCGTTAATTTTCTCTACCTTGCCTCCATTCCGTTTTCCTTTTTTGCGCAACACAAACTGGCAAAGGAACACACGCACCCAAATGCGCATTCTGTTGATTGAAGATGAAGCCGCTCTTGCACGCCCGCTCATTGAGCATCTCGAAGCGGACTGTCACATCGTTGAATGGTTTGGCACTCTCGATGAAGCTGAAAGCGCGATTCACGTTCTGGAATATGACGTCGTCCTGCTGGACCTCTTCCTTCCCGATGGGGACGGGCTATCCTTTCTCACTTCGATAAGAGGCCAGCGCATCAGCACACCTGTGATAATCCTGACCGCCCGAGATAAAGTTTCGGATCGGATCAAAGGGTTAAACCTTGGGGCGGATGACTATATTCTAAAGCCATTCGATCTTGATGAGGTAAAAGCTCGAATTCACACAGTCTGTCGGCGTAGCGCGGACCAAAAATCCCAGATTATTTTCATTCGCGACCTCAGAATCTCGCTGGCGGAACACAGCGTTTCAAGGGACGATCAGGCCATTCGATTGACTGCCAAGGAATGGGGGATTCTTGAGACGCTGGTGCGCCGGCTATCAAAAATAGTGCCAAGGGAAAACCTGGAAGCGTCAATCTATGCTTACGGTGAGGAGGCCGAAAGCAATGCACTTGAGGCGCACATCAGCAGACTACGAGCAAAGCTAGGAAAAGGTCTGATCATAACGCACCGTGGCATGGGTTACGAGTTGGTAGCATGACCACTCGACGAAAGAGTCTGCTCGGCGCAATCCTCAAATCTCTTATTATTCCCGGCACCATCGCAATCTTGGCCGGTGTCTTCGTTGTCTACAGCCTAATGAAAAACGAATATGATGAGATTCTGGACATCGGCCTGACGAGCAAGGCCAATTTACTTCTCAAAATCGTGGAAACGGCGGCAGAAGCAAACAGCGCACCCAACACTTTAGACCTCTCGGCACTTCTTTCTTTTGAAGAAGAGGCAATCGGTCAAGACGAGCGTACGATCTATTGGCTTCTCGATGCCTCAGGCAATGTTATGGACCGGTCGCCACTTGCGGAGGCAGAGTTGATGCCAGAGCCCTCACAAGTGGGTCTGAGTACACTGAATGGCTACAGGATTGTAGTGCTGAGAGCCGATCACGACCTCGGGATGACTGTCATAGTCGCGGAACCCATGCACGAGCGCAACGAAGCCATTCGTGATGTTGTGCTGGGCGTTCTCGTTGGCTTTTTACTTTTGGGGCTGCTCTTTGCCGCTGCTGCATTCTTTGCCGTTCGGCGGTCAGTCCACATAATCGCAGCTCTCAGCGATAACATTGCCGACAAGAACGAGCATAATCTGTCCTCGATTGATCGTAACAACTCCTTTGCTGAATTTGAGCCCGCAATCGAAACGCTCGACAAGCTATTGCAGCGTCTCGACACTGCGTTTGAAGCCGAGCGTGCGTTTGCAACCAATGCGGCGCACGAACTGCGCACTCCGGTCGCTATCTGCCTTGCACAGGTACAGCGCCTTAAAGCGATGTCGCATGATCCTGCAACGTCGAACAATGTCCATGAAATCGAGTTGGGCCTCAAGCGCCTGGTGCGACTGGTAGAGCGACTGCTGCAAATGTCTCGTGCTCAGTCAGGTTTAGGAAGCATAGCGATCGAGACAGATAGCAATCAAGTGATTTCCTTGATGCTCAGAGAACTTCGCAATCGTGAACCCTCAGACAAAAAGCTCGTTTTGCAATATCCGACTGGCACTTGGCCAAGCCATGTTGATCCAGATGCTTTGGGGATCATCCTGAACAACCTTTTTGACAATATGCTGAAATACGCCTCGGGCGAATGGCCGAGTATGGTCGATGCCAGTCGGCCAGGTCGGGTAGTGATTTCAAATGATTGCGACCCTCTCGGGCCACATGACCTCGAATAAATCAAAAGACGCTTCGTGCGCAAAGCTTCGATATCCGCTGGATATGGTCTGGGACTGTCGATTGTTGAGGACCTGTGCAATCAGGCCGGATGCCAGTTCGAAATCTTTTCACCGCAATCAGAGAAATCGCGGGGTTTCACCGCAGTCCTGACTATTCCGTCGAAAAATAGGTAGATTTGGTTTAGAACTATTCACCTGCGTTTACAGCTCCTGCAATTCTTGGACCGCTTTGGGATTATTCTGCCGTCCCACATACCCGACAAGTGGTAATCCCCCATTTATGGAGGCTTTCGTAACTGGAACTAAGCAGCCATTTGGTGCTGGTTCAGTTTCATCGCGGGGGTAAACCCGCCGCAGCCGACCTTCTGCGACTCGGATGGCAATGAGGTGCTATTTCACGATCTGCGGTTTCCGTTTGCAGCAGGCGTGACACAAAAGGAAGTCGCTCCTTGCCTGAACGGGGCCAAAATTTTTTTTCCCGAGGGGCCGCGTTTCTGGAACTGGCTTGCTTTGCGCCGAACCCTCCGGCGCAAACAGGCGAGCGGCATTATGCTAGACTCACAGATGACAGGCAGCACGGTGCTGGGTTCTCTCGAACTGAAGGGCAAGTCCCTGCTGGTCACAGTAAATTCGGTTGCACGCGCGGCTAAGGTGGAAGCATTGGTGACCGCGGCCGCGGGCGAGCGCCTGAAGCGATCATTAACTACGATCCGCACTGTCGAACAGATGATGGCCGAAGAGCGCCCCGAGCTGCCGCGGGAGGGCGCTGACGAAATTCCATCTCAGTTCCCCCGGCAGATTACTCAAGACTATATGGACAAGCACTATCGCGAGACGCGCCGGTGGCCGCGTTGGGTGGCAAGTCGCCTCGCCAAGCGGTGCGCAGCGCGGTTGGTCGTAAGAAGGTGTTTGAGTGGCTAAAGCTCTTCGAGGACCGGAGCGCCCGACATGATGATTCCGGTATCGGCGAGTATGACTTCGGCTGGATGTGGACTGAACTCGGGCTGCAGGATCACAGGTCCTAGGACGCAGGCTAAAACGCTGCACAGTTGAGAAAACCGCTATGGTAGCGAAATGCTGCTTTTGGTTGTTCCGAATAGTTTGAGCAAAAGGTGCTCGGCTTTGCGCAGGCCTTCGTCCGTCAGGACGACAGAATGAGCTTTTCCGACTGGGTTGGAGATCAGTCCCTTTGAATGCAAGCGTCCCATTGCATCCCAATCGAAACCTTTCCAAGCTCGGTTTTCGGCATGGAGCGATAGGCTAAGCAAAGCCAATACAGCGTCGTCGATTTTACCTTCATCGAGATCCATCTCGCCAAAAAAGAGCAGCAAAACCACTTTGTCAACGTTTTGGAAAATGGCGCATCCCGCATGCTAAGGACCAAACGCACAAAAGACTGCTTCTGGCGGCAAGCGGCGGGATACGCTTTGCGAGATCGACGAGGTCCAACTCAACCGCTCACATTTTGCAGATGCAAGAGGTTCTGCGCGCCGGGACTTCGCATGATTGGACGACAAATGCCGAGATCGCATAGGGCGTTGTCACATTAACTCGACGGTCAGTTCAACGATGGGCAATTGCCGTTGAATGGGCAGAATATCCTAGGCACGCCACCGATTTCCATCTTCAATACTCCAACGGCCCGTCTGGCTCTGCTTTCGCTTTCCGCTGAGCTTTCGAGACGCCGGGCACATGCTTGACGAACGTGGCATTGGGGTCAGCTATGAAACGATCCATCGATGGGTTTTGCTGTTTGGACCGGCGATCACAACCAGGGTGCGATCCTGCAGGATGCGACCTTTGGGAGTCTAGCATCTTGAGGAGGTCTTCGTTCGCATTGATGGCAAGCGGACGTGCCTTTGGCGCGCTTTTGACGATGAAGGCGAGGTTCTTGAGGTGCTGGCGCGGTCGCGTCGAAACATGCGTGCAGCGCTTAAACGTATGCGGAAACTATTGAAGAAACAGAGCTACATTCCTGAAGATATTATCACGGATCAGCTGGGCTCATATTCAGCCGCCCTTCGGGACCTTGGCTTGGCTCACCCTCATGTTACCGGTAATCGACTGAACAATCGGACGGAAGGTTCGCATCCATTGCCCGGCAGTGGTTTGTCTGCAAAACTATGGGAGGGGGCCATCGCAATGACAAGAACGCCGAATGGGACGGTTCAAATCACCCGGATCAATACAGCGATTTCTGTCTGTTCACCACGCCATCTACACCCATTTCAATCTGCAACACCATCTGATCTCCCGCCGAACTCTCCATCAAACCCGCGCCATAGCACTCACTGAATGCTTCGAGATTGTGGCTGCGTGATCTTGGGGAGCGTCGGCATATTCGGTTCATCTGAGTTAACGTGACAAAGCGTTCGATGCGGCAAAAAGGGCAGCTTCACTGTCCCTGCAAAGACTGGGTCGCCTCCGTCTCACAGCACCCCTTAGAGTTCCCGCGGGAAATTTTAAATCACTGGATCGACGCCTAGTGTGCGCGCCAATTCGGTAAAACTGGCCGCAGTCAACGGATCAAGCACGATGCCGTTTTCGCGACGCTCAAGCGCCACGGCCCATTCGCGATCACCCGGCGCCATCACCTTTCTCCCGGGCCGGGAAGGAGAAGCGCGCAAAAGCTCCAGATACCGCGTTACTCCAGCCTGCACAATTTCAGCCCCGGCAAAAGCGCCGGGGTCAAGCGCGATAGCAAACGCCCCCATGCCGCGCGGCGTGCTGAAATCGGGCCCGCCCATGGCGGCGATGTCGGGCGATAGTTTCATCCCTGTCAGTACGGCCGAAAAAAGTTCTGCTACACCGCCCAGGCCCGCCCCCTTAAACCCGAACATGCTCCCCAAAGGCGCGAGCATATCCGCCACAAGCGGATCTGTCGTGTCGGCGCCTGCGCTATTGGATGCCACACCTTCGGGCAATTGGGTGCCGGTGGAGCGGTACAGTTCCACCCGGTTATAAGGCACCGCACTGGTCGCCATATCTAAAAGCCAGGGGTTGCCCAGGGTAGGACAAGCGATGGACAAAGGGTTCGTGCCGTGAAAACGCTCGGCCCCGTCGTGCAGGCGTACGAAACTGTCACTGTTGCAGGTGACCAGGGCCAACATACCCCGCTGTGCCGCGCGCATCGCATAGGCGCCAGCCGGTCCAAAATGTGATGAATCTGTGATGCCCACGGCACCTACCCCCGCCTCGGCCGCCAAATCGCAGGCGTGATCTATCGCGGCATAGGTGGCGCGCGCGCCCTGGGCATTGTCACCGTGCAACATGCCGGAACCGGCCCGCGTGCGGGTGAATTGCAACCGCGGTGTCTTGTTCAACCGCCCCCCTTGCAGCGCCTTGGCGTAATGGCCCAAAAGGCGCACCCCGTGGCTGTCGACCCCGTGAATCGACCCATGCATCATCGATCTGGTACAATCGCGGGCAGTTTCGGTATCCGCTCCGACGCCGGTTAAAACGCCACGGCAGAATGTGGCCAAATCGTTGGCCTGAACAGGTTTCGTCATGTCTTTCCTAACGGTAGAGTAGGGTGGGCAGCCATATGGTGATGATCAGCACAGCCTGAGTGGTCAAACTTCAGTGTTAGTGCATGAGTGGCCTGGTTTCCATCGGGACGATGGATTCCGGAGACGGCACGTGATAGCCTAATTCACCGCGAGGTCGCTTGGTATTGTAGTGTTTCGAAACTATCGAAAGTACTTCGTCAGTTCTGTCGACGTTTGTCGGCAATCCAACGTCCATACATGATAATCTTCGTGTCCTACCCACAAATTGGAAAGTCATCGCCTTGCGGTGATTTTACGTTCGATTTCCGCTTTCGCTTCGCACTGTGGAAAATCTGCTGCACGGGCGCGGTATCGACATTAGCCACGAGACGGCCCGTTTTGATGGAATATAATTGACCCGGTTTTTGCGGTAGAGATCCGTAGAACTTGGGTCAGTCGAATGCGCGCGTACACTATCTGTGGCGGGCGGTAGATTACGAGGACTAGACTGGTTCGCATTCGTCTGACAGCACCGCCAGGACTTTTGCGAACTTTCATAAAGACGGAAACATTCGGCTCAGTCTGCAGGCTATCTAACCGCGAACGCCCACATAGATCGCATACAGAGATTTCGTGGCCGTGATAAATAAACGGTTTCGTTTGGGGCCGCCAAAGCACAGATTTGCAACCACCTCGGGCACTGGAATTTCGCCCAAAAGCGTGCCGCTGTAGTCATAGCAGCTAACGCCGCGCCCAGTGCTGGTCCATAGATTGTCTTGCGTATCGACGCGAAATCCGTCGGATAGGCCATGCTCGATCTCGGCAAAGACGGCGCCGCCTTGCAGGCGGTTATCCGAGACATCGAAGACCCGAATATGGTGCGATCCGTTTGGGTCATGGCTTAGACCTGTGTCGGATATATAAAGACGGCTTTCATCGCGGGAAAAGGCTAACCCGTTGGGTTTGTCGAAATCCCTCGCAACGGGCACTGGTTCACCGTCTCCATCCGGATCGACGCGATACACAAAACATCCTGCTTGTTCTTGATCGGCCATCTTACCTTCGTAATCGCTTAGAATTCCGTAGGGAGGATCGGTAAACCAGATTGATCCGTCCGACTTGACCACTACGTCGTTGGGAGAGTTGAGCCGCTTGCCGTCGTGCCGATCGGCAATCACGGTCACCGACCCGTCGTGCTCGCGCCGTGTCACGCGACGGGTCAGATGTTCGCAGGAAATGAGCCGCCCGTTTTGATCGACCGTGTGGCCATTGCAATTGTTGGCGTCCTTGTCGAAAACGCGGACGCCCATGCCCTCGGCCCATTGGTAGACTTTGTTGTTGGGAATGTCAGACCAAAGCAGATACTCACCCTGGGCAAAATATGCTGGGCCTTCGGTCCAAAGCATTCCATCAGCAAGCCTTTCCAATTCTGCGTTTGGCAAGATCATGTTGCGAAATCTTGGATCATAGACAATTGGAGCTTCAGGCATCTTAATTCTCTGATTGTTGTTTTGAGACGCTAACGTGGCGGGGCAGGGAAAAACAGTGTCCGATGGCATTCTTTACAGTCGGTTCGGCGCAGCCTGATATGCGGTGATCCGCAGGTCTTTGTGCACGAACATGCATTTCACAACCCAATGCCAAGCTTGGCGCAAGAGACGCAATACCCTAGATTTCCTGTGGGAGGTGACCGAATGGACGATTGTGACGACATCAAACTTGAGCATTATCTGGCAATTTCGCGTGCTATCGGCGGAGAACTTGACTTCCAGAAGGTTCTGAATCGGATCGCTGGGGCAGTGAAGTCGAAGCTGATTGACTATGACCACATGGATGTGGCCGTCGTCCTGCCGAGTGACAAGTCCATGCATGTTGCCATCGAAACCGGTGTTAAGACCATCTGGGGCATAGATGGAAAAAAGCAGGAAAACGCCCTTTCCCCCATTCGTCAAATTCTGAGTGGCGAGGTGGACTTGCAGACAACCAATGACGCATGGGAAGACGCCAGGTTTCATTTCGATGGTGCAATTGATGCACCTATCTTTGAGGCCAACTTGCGTAGCCGGATACATGTTTCGTTGAATGTTCATGGCGAGTTATTGGGTGCACTTAACATCTCGGCGCACATGAAAAATGCGTACGGTGATCGTGAAGTTGAGATTGCCAGAAATATTGCGGATCTAATTTCACCCTACATTTACGCGCTCATAAAGGGCGAGCAGGCGCAGGCGTCGGCTTCGGCCGAAGGCGCCGCACGTGGTCGAGAGCAATCATTGCGGATCGGGGCGCAGAAACTTACAGATGCGATGGAGGCTGAACGTCAACGGCTGGGTATGGAACTACACGATCAGACGCTTGCCGATCTGTCCTCGATTTATCGACGGGTAAAACGGTTGGCGGACGATGTGCGACCTGAAGTACGCGAACTGCACAATCTGTCCGACACGATTTCGCGCTGCACAACGGAACTGCGCGGGATTATCGAAAATGCCAAACCTGGAGTTCTTGACCTGTTCGGGCTAACACAGGCGATTGAGGCACAACTTAAACGCTCGACCCAAGGCGTGGATCGCGAGATATCGACGTCTGTTGTCGACACAACGAGTGATGTGTTGGATCACGGCGCTTATCGCATCAGGTTGGCGGTTTTTCGAATTATCCAAGAGGCCGTTACGAATGCGGTCAAGCATTCAGGCTGTACGGCGATCAGCGTTCGCCTGTCGCAAACTTCCGACCATATTCGGATCGAAGTTGCCAACGATGGGAGCAAGCCGACTGAAGGTTGGAGGCGTTCAACCGGAGGCGTGAATAACATACGTGTGCGCGCTGCGTTGATCGGAGCGGAAGTCTCGTTTGAGCGAGGCGACGGCAGTAAAACCATCTTGAGTGTTCCTTTGGATGTGTTGAACAGCCAGATTTCCGACGAGGAATTCAGCGGTGTGCCGTCTGCTGTGTTCCGCCGTGCTGTTGCGGTCCCAGAAAGCGAGTTGCCCCGGTTGGAGAACACGGAATGAACATCTTAATTGCCGAGGACGACCCGTTCCATCGCTCGTTTCTGTCCAACACTGTGCGGAATGCATTGCCCAGTTGCGAGACCCTTTACGAAGCGGTGGATGGAAAGGAAGCAATTGATATCGTTTTAAAAAAGGAAATAGACGGCGTTGTGATGGATTTGCAAATGCCAGTTTTCAGCGGCATCGCGGCGGCCTCGACCATTTGGGCCAAGCGGCCCGATATGCGGATATTGTTTTGGTCGAACTATTCCGACGAAGCCTACGTTCGAGGGATTTCCAGAATTGTGCCGAAAGAGGCAGTTTATGGATATCTGCTCAAGACTGCGTCTGAGCATCGTCTTGGTCTAGCGGTGCTGGGCGTGTTTCAGGAAGATCAGTGTATTATCGACCGTGAAATCAGGGGCGTCCAGCAACGCACAGAAGATATCCACGAAGGTTTGTCCAACACCGAATTCGAGGTTTTGATGGATATCGCTCTGGGTATGACGGACAAATCGATTGCCGCACGACGCGGGATTTCCACCCGCTCCGTTCAAAGTCGGCTGAAGCAACTTTACGAGAAGCTAGGTATCGAGCACGTAGCGAGCCAGGACAACATTGGGCCAGCGTTCAATTCCAGGACGCGCTCTGTCGCAATCGCTCTTTCACGTGGATTGTTGAATCTTGAAGGCATGTCGATTGCCGAGGGTCAGTTGAAGCTGTGGTTGAGCGAAAACGATGAACATCGTCCGAATTGAGTGTGGCTTTTGCGGATACCCGCACTGTCTGTTGTTGAGACACGCAGTCGATCCCTCGCAGGCGCTGGTTCCGACAAGTTAACAAATCCATAGATTGTTCTGGAAGAGCTGAAAAAAGCTTCTCCGTTTTGGACAAACGAAGTGGTCGTCGCTAAAATAAGACGATGAATTTTGCATTGGGAGGAAGACATGAAACTTTCGACACTCGGGCTATTGTGCCTGTCGGCTGCAGTGGGAACACTTGCAACTTCTGTTACAGCCGTGGCCGATACATCAGACAAAAAAATCGCATTATCAAACAATTATGCGGGTAATTCCTGGCGGCAGGCGATGCTCACAAGTTGGGAAAAGAATGCCAGCGCCGCTGTTGCGGATGGCACAGTCGCCGCAGCCGACGCGTTTACGACGGCCGAAAATCAGGTGACCGAACAGGCGGCGCAAATTCAGAATCTGATTTTGCAAGGCTATGATGCCATCGTGATAAATGCAGCGTCACCCGAAGCTCTGAATGGTGCCGTGAAGGAGGCATGCGACGCTGGTGTCGTTGTGGTGTCTTTCGACGGTATTGTGACGGAGCCGTGCGCCTATCGTATTGCGGTCGACTTCCACAACATGGGTAAGGTTCAGGTTGAATACCTGGCCAGTCGCCTGGCAGACGGAGGCGATTTACTTGAAATCCGGGGTTTGGCGGGCGTTTTCGTTGATGATGAGATTTCGGGAGGCATCCATGAGGGTGTGGCTGAGAATGCGCAGTTCAAAATCCAGGGATCAGTTCACGGGGATTGGGCTCAGGATGTGTCCCAGCGGGCTGTCGCGGGTATTTTGCCAAGCCTGCCCGAGATCAAGGGCGTCGTAACCCAAGGTGGTGACGGGTATGGTGCTGCGCAGGCGTTTAAAGCTGCAGGGCGTCCGACACCAATTATCGTGATGGGCAACCGCCATGACGAACTGACCTGGTGGAAAGAGCAGAAAGACGCAAACGGGTACGAGACAATGTCTGTTTCTATCGCGCCCGGCGTCTCGACCCTTGCTTTCTGGGTGGCTCAGCAAGTGCTGGACGGTGCGACTGTTCCGCAGGACTTGTCGGTTCCGTTCCTGACAATTTCACAAGATACGCTCGAAGAAAATCTGGCGAACACCCAAGTTGGCGGTGTCGCCAATGTCGAGTATTCTTTGGAAGATTCACTCGCGGTCATTTCAGACAACTGATCGTCCCGGTGCAGCGAGTTGCATGGCGTTTTAAAGAGAGTCCAAAACATGCAAAGCGCGGCACCACTGGTAAAAATGAGCGGCGTCGAAAAGAATTTCGGCGCTGCTCGCGCGCTCACTGGAGTCGATTTTGAGGTTAATCGCGGCTCTTGCGTGGGCCTGGTAGGCCATAACGGTGCCGGCAAATCGACGTTGATGAATGTACTGTCTGGCGTGATCCTCCCCGACGAGGGAGAGGTTCAAATTGGTGGGGTGTTACTGGACAATGGCTATGACCCAGCTGGTGCTGCACGGCACGGCGTTCGCTCGGTTTTTCAGGAACTATCACTCTGCCCCAATCTGACGGTAGCTGAAAACCTACGCATTTCGCATCCGTCGATCAAAGGCATTGGTTGGCGCAAGGCCGCGCGGAAAGTCATTCTGGACGAGCTGGACCGGATATTTCCTGGGCATGGCATTTCGCCAGACACCGAAGTCAGTTCGCTCTCCATTGCGCGCCGCCAAATGGTCGAAATTGCGCGGGCGTTTTCGAGCGTCACCTCAAAAATTGAACTTGTCATCTTGGACGAACCGACTTCGTCACTTGACCAGAATTCTGCAGCGCAACTGGTTGATTTCGTGCGACAGTTCGTTGGTAAGGGGGGCAGCGTGATCCTGATTTCTCACTTGCTTGGCGAGATATTGGATGCCTCTGACAAAATCGTCGTCATGCGTGATGGTCGTTCAGTCGCAGTTGACGAGGCAAGGAATTTTGACCGCGCCCGTCTTGTGCGTGATATGGGCGATGTTTTGGCTGAGAACAGCGAATTTGGGGCAAGGAGCGGCGCCAAACGTGAAGGGCCGCCGGTCGTGACAGGCCCAGCGGAGGACGAGCATCAGCTTGTTCTTTACCCCGGCGAGATTGTCGGATTTGCGGGGCTTAGCGGGCACGGCCAAACCGAAATGTTGGTTCGAATATTCGAAGCGGCACAGGGCGCTCGCGGCCCTATCGTGGCCACTGATCGGGCGGCTTTTGTAGCCGGTGATCGGCAGACCGATGGAATTTTTCCGCTTTGGTCGATCACGCAAAACATCTTTGTCAGTTCGCTTGAACGACTAAAGAAGGGCCTTTCGTTTGATTTCGAACGTGCTGAGCGAGAGGCGCAAGATTGGCAAAGCCGGCTTTCAGTTCGCACACCTGATATGGCCAACAACATCTTATCATTGTCGGGCGGCAACCAGCAGAAAGCGCTGTTTGCACGCGCGCTCGGCTCTGACGCAGGGATCGTTTTGATGGACGATCCGATGCGCGGCGTTGATGTAGGTACCAAGCAGGAAGTCTATGAGATCCTAGCGGAGGAAGCAGCCAATGGACGCGCTTTGATTTGGTATACCACGGAAACTGACGAGCTGAAACATTGTGACCGCGTTTATGTATTCCGCGAAGGCAAGATCGTGGCTGAACTCTCGGGGGACGCGTTGAACGAGGCCAATATACTGGGTGCTTCCTTTGAAAAAGAGGATGCTTAGATGGCACGGTTTTTGACACCCAAGGCCTTGCGCACGCTTTTGCCAGCTTTGTCGTTGGCTGCACTTTTGGCCGCAATTTTCTATTTGCAGCCGCGCACGATGAGCTACTTCGGGCTGAACCTGTTGTTGAATTTGGCGGTTCCGATTGCTTTGGCGACAATTGCCCAAATGTTCATTCTGTGTGTGAACGATCTTGATCTTTC
>NZ_CALJXO010000084.1:0-3016 GCF_937988555.1 uncultured Boseongicola sp.
CCTCACGCGCAATGGATCTGAGAACATACTTGAGCTACAACCTGTCAGCCATCGCGAACTACGGGCGTCGACGTCAGCAAGGGAAAGCAGTCTCAACGTCAAGGGCAGAAGGCCTCGTAAATGAGATCGCCAATGTGTGCATGGGAAAGAAACAACGCATGAGATGGTCCCCAAGAGGCGCGCACCGTGTTGCGGTTGTCAGGGCTGCGGTACTAGATGGAAGGCTCTCACCAGGACAGCTCAGGGCGGCATGATCCCCAAAGTTTTTCCACTCCCAATCGTTACAAAGTGATGACTGGCGCATTGCGGCTGCGAGTGCGGGACATTTGCCGCCGGGCGTGCCGCGACAACGAGGTCGACATCTTGCGCGGGGTGTTGTCGAGCGATCACGGCCACATGTTTGTCTCGGTGCCGCCAAAGCTTGCTATCAGCGATCTGGTGCGCAAGATGAAGGGCTGTTCGTCTTACAAGGTGCAATGCGAGTTTCCCGCCATCCGCATACGCTACTGGGGATGCCGGTAGTCGTTCAGTGAAATCAGCCGGGACGCTGTTCATCAAAAACGCGGTGCGGTTGGTGCGTCGGTCCGGGATGGCTCTGAACAGGGCCACGTCATTCGAGCTTGGCGGGGCGTCGGACGCAAAAGCGATCCGAGCCAAAAGATCGCGATTATCCCTCGGGGTAGATAGTGAGGGCCGTTTTCAGGCTGAAGCGCCGTGCTGCAACCTCAAGCAGACCGATGGCCGCGCCGCAACTGATTTCAAGCGCACGATCCTGCGGGTCAACCACTGGCAAGGCACGTGTCCGATCGGCGATCACCTCCAGATATCCGTCGGACACCCGGAAAAGCCACGGTTGTGTGTTGTGATCTGACAGTCCCAGAACCGCGTATCCGATCAAGAAAGGGATTTGGTCATACACTGGCCCATTTTCAGGAAAGCCCTCTGCAGTGATGGACCAAGGAGACGTGGCGTTTTGGATCATTCGACTTCACCATGAGGTGCTGATAGCGGCGAACGGCAGCGTATTCTTCAAACGGCTGACGTGATTGATGCGGATCAATCGCCTGAAGTGCTGCTGCGCTATGCAGTCTAAACTGCTCTCTCTTCAACAGCGGGCTGAAAGACTGGAGCAGTTGACTGTCAGGGAGAAAACAGAATGCCAGACGCGACACTCAGATTTTGCGGCGCGGCGCGAACGGTGACGGGATCTTGCTACTGGCTGCAGACGGATCAATGCAGTTTTCTGGTGGATTGCGGCTTGTTCCAAGGGCCCAAGACGCTGAAGGAACTTAACTATCGTCCGTTTCCATTCGACCCTCCCAAGATTGATTTTGTGCTTCAGACCCATGCCCATATCGATCATGCTGGTTTGCTCCCAAAATTGAGCGCCTCAGGATTTCAGGGACCCATCTACGCGACAGCTGGCACGAGAGACCTTCTGACATTCATGCTGCCCGACAGTGGTTACATTCAGGAGATGGAGGTCGATCAACTCAACCTCCGAAACCTGCGGCATGGCAAGCCAGAGGTTGAACCGATCTACACACGGCAGGACGCAGAGGATTGCCTGACCATTTTTGAAACGGTCGACTATGAAGTCTGGACACCTGTCGGCCCGGGTGTGCGCGCAAGGTTCTGGAACGCGGGGCACATCCTGGGGTCCGCCTCAATCGAAGTCGAAATCGATCAGGAAAACTCGAAACCTATTCGCCTTTTGTTTTCTGGCGATATCGGGCCTGACAACAAGCTGTTCCATCCTGATCCTGACGCACCGTCGGATTTCGATTATGTGATATCGGAGGCAACCTATGGCGGTCGCGAGCGGGCCGATGTCACACCCGCCGCACGAATGGAAACGCTGAGGCACGAAGTGTCACGCGCGCTGGACCACAACGGCATGTTGCTGATCCCTGTTTTCGCTGTAGAACGCACTCAGGAGTTGATCACGGATCTTCTCGCGCTTCAGGACGCAGGCGACATCCCCAAGGTTCCGGTCTATCTGGATTCCCCGTTGGCCATCCGCGTGACCAAAGTTTTTCAAAGGCATGCGCGGGACCTCGAAGATCTTGGACCGGGGCCACGATTGATAAGCAATCCCGCAATTCGCCCCACAGAAACGGTCGAGCAAAGCAAACAGATCGCGAAAATCACCGGGGGCGCAATCATCCTTGCAGCAAGCGGTATGTGCGAGGCCGGCCGCATCCGGCACCACCTCAAGCAATGGCTTTGGCAGGACAAGGCTACCGTCCTTTTTGTTGGATACCAAGCCATCGGCACGCTGGGCCGGATCCTGAGCGAAGGCGCGAAGTCTGTGAAAGTTCACGGAGAGGAGATCAGGGTCAAGGCGCGCATTCGCAAAGTCGATACGTATTCTGGGCACGCAGACGGATCTGAGTTGACCGATTGGATTATCCAGCGCCGCCCGATCAGAGAGGCGCTTATCCTGACCCATGGCGAAGAGCCACAAATGAACGCGTTAAAATCCGCCCTGATGGAAAAAGGGTTCGCTGACAAAGACATACTGATCCCAAATCTTGATGATCAGATAGCTCTTAGCGCAGATGGGACGTCGATCCTTGAACCGCCACAGGATCAGCGCATGCTACCCGAGGCATTAGGCGGGCCCGATTGGCACAACGATCTGACAGAGCTTGTGTTCGAATTGCGGGACATATTCGAACAGGCAGCTGATGATAAAGCGCGTGCCAAAGTCCTGCGACGGATCAGGCGTGCGTTGAAAGATGATGCTTGAGAGGTCCGCGATGGATGTCGCTAAAGCACGCTCTTTCTGGATGCGTTAGGCCGGATTGTGCCTGTCGTTGTACCCTAATAAAAGAGAAATCGCCGCTTCTCGCCTATTTTGGGCCTTGTTGCAGGGATCGCCTCTCCGCTGATACCGATGCGGTCTGTTCCCACTAGGATCCTGCAAATGCCTCACAAGTTCAACGCCGATCGTCGAGACAAGATCCCGAAGCAACGGCATCGAGTGACCAACTGGGCCGAGTATAACGAGGGC
>NZ_CALJXO010000085.1:0-2649 GCF_937988555.1 uncultured Boseongicola sp.
CGCCTGCTCAGAAGTCCGGCTTCATAGCTTTATGCTCTGCCTGAATCTCTACCGATCTTTCCAAAGAAGAATGAACAGACCAGCTAAGAGCTGGACCAATCCGCCGATCATGAAGGACCGATCACCAGCGGTCCCCGTTGCCGTACCTGTAAGAGCACGATCGGCGCCAGCAAGATCAGCCCAATCCCCATGGTTGTCAGCCCCGGTGCGATGAACAGGAATGAGCCTAATCCAACCCACCAGCGTTGCACCATCGGCATGGGCGCAAACAGAAAGCCAGAGAAGGCCACGCCAAGTGCCGCGATCCCTAAAGCGGCTCCCGTCAACGTTACGAAGAAGGCGTACCAAGTGAAGCCGTCCGCAACCAGCAGCAGGGCTGGCGAATAGATGAACACAAAAGGTACCAGCGCCTTCGCGATCCCTAATCGGAACGCGGTGTTCCCGGTTTTGAATGGGTTCGATCCGGCGATACCGGCGGCGGCATAAGCGGCCAGTGCCACGGGCGGCGTAATATCGGCCAAGACTCCGTAGTAGAAGACAAAGAAGTGCGCCACCAAAGGCTCGACTTGCTGCGTGGCCAAAGCGGGAGCCGCGACGGCGACAAGAATAATGTACGTCGCGGTTGTGGGGATGCCCGCCCCCATGATGATGCACGAGATTGCGATCAGCACCAGTGAGATGAACAAAGACCATTGCGCTACCGAGAAGTAGGACAGTGGCCAGATGGCCGCAATCACTGAGCCTATATCATTGGCCGTCTGCACCACAACATACCCCAGCCGAAAGCCAACACCCGTCAGTGTCACCACCCCCACGACAACGCCGACGGTCGCGGCAGCGGCCCCAACAGCAAGCGTGTTCTTGGCGCCGACAGACAAGGCCGCCCACAGATCACGGACCGTCAGCCTGCTCACCGGGTTCAAGAAACCCACGACTATACAGGCGAAGATGCCATAGACGGCAGCATAATCAGGGGTCCAGCCGTTCAGGATCATATAGACCAGCAACACAAGCGGGATGACCGACAGCCAGTGCTGACGCAAAACAAGACCCGCCTTAGGCAGTTCAGCGACATTGAGACCGCGCAGACCAAGGCGCTTGGCCTCCAGATGCACCATAATGAAGATACCGAAGTAATGAAGCAGCGCCGGGAAAAGGGCCGCAGCAAGCACGTCGCGGAGTGGGATCTCAAGATACTCGACCATGATAAAGGCCGCAGCCCCCAAAATCGGCGGGGTGATCTGACCACCAGTTGACGCCGTTGCCTCGACTGCGCCCGCAAAGTGCGCCGGATAGCCAACCTTCTTCATGGCGGGGATTGTCAGCGCGCCTGTTGTCACCGTGTTGGCGATGGAAGACCCCGAGATCGTCCCCATGAACGCTGATGAGAAGATCGCAACCTTTGCAGGCCCGCCCGCATAGCGCCCGGCGATGACCATGGCGAGGTCGACGAACAATTGCCCAAGACCGATCCGGGTGGCCAGCACACCGAAGACAATGAACAAAAAGACGTATTTCGCCATGACCCCGATGGCGATGCCATAGATGCCTTGGTTGGTCATATAGAGGTGATTGATGAGGCCCAGCCACGACGTGCCGCCATGCTTCAAAGCGCCCGGTGCATAAGGGCCAAAGAGAGCGAACAATATAAAGACCAGCGCAATTATTGGCAGCGTGGGGCCGACCGAACGGCGCGTGGCCTCGAGTGTCAGTACGAGCAGTACGGTGCCCATGAAAACGTCTGATTGCGAAGGATTGCCTACGCGCGTCGCCAGCGCTTCGGGCGGGAGCAGCGGAAGGTACATCGCCGCCCCAATCGCCATGACAGCGAATATCATATCAAGGATGGGCACACCTTGCAGACGGAACCACGCCTTGTCCGGCAGGTCCATTGTCGTGCTGCGCCGGTAGCCAAACAGCAAAAACACAAGGCCCAGCACAAAGGAAATGTGGATCCCCCGGTGCAGCAATTCACGGATTAGGCCAAAGCCTGATGCATAGACGTGATAGACAGACATCGCGACAAGCGCCGCGCTGATCAGCATCCCCAATTGCGGAGCAGTCGGACGGAAGGCCGTCTCGGGGTCATAGCGGCGTTCGATCTCGGCCAGCTCGTCAGCGGTTAAAGTCTTGTCTGCCATCGTGCCCACCAGTGTCGGATAAAATGCAAAAAAAACCGGGCGCAGCGCGCGCCCGGTTTAAGATCAAATCGTGCGTCAGGTTACTTTAAAAGACCTACTTCGCGGTAGAAGCGTTCGGCACCAGCATGCAGCGGCACACCTACACCAGCCAAGGCAGTCTCGGCAGTGATCGTCTTGCCTTTGGCGTGACCCACATCAAGCAGCGTGCGGGACTCGTCATTCCAAAGTGCTTTGGTGATGTTATAGATCAGCTCTTCGTCCTTCTTGGCCGAGGTAAACCACTGCGCACCAACAGAAATTGTTCCTGCGCCAGCCACACCTTCATAGGTGCCTTCAGGAATTTCAGAGGCCGCGAAGAAGCCATATGCAGACGTCAAAGCCTCGGCCACAGCACCTTCAATCGGGATGATCTTAATGTCCGCAGCAGAGGCCAATTCAACCACAGCACCGGTTGGATACCCGGCCACAGCAAAGAACGCATCAATCTGACCCTTGCGCAAAGCCTCGG
>NZ_CALJXO010000086.1:0-11673 GCF_937988555.1 uncultured Boseongicola sp.
CTTCTTTTTCGTATCCCAGAAGAGATTTTTCTTCGCGGTTTTATCAAAGAGACTGGTGTGAATATGACAGCTTGATCCGGCCTCCGCCGAGTCGTATTTCGCCATGAAGGTCGCCGATCGACCATGAGACCAGGCGATTTCCTTCACCCCGTTCTTGTAGACGACATGGCGATCGGCCATTTCGAGCGGAGGAGCCGGGTGGCTGGGGCAAGCGTGACGGTGGATGCCATCAGTTGCTCGGGCGGGATCGCCTGCAAGGTCGCGGGATCAAATGGCTGCGCGTCGGCGGCGTGGTAGCTGTGGCGCAGGGCCAGATCAAGGCGCGCAATATCTGGCAGGTAGCCGATGGCCGCGGTGGGCTCGAAAGCCTCCAAGAAGGTGGGCATGTTGTCGCCGTAAAACATCATAAGAGGAGATGACGGCGGATGTTGGCGCTGGAAAGTGGCGGCAAGGCGCTTGAAGTTTTGCGCCCCGACGAGTTTTGCCACCGTGGGAAATGCTGTTTCAAGCGCCTCGCTAAGCGAAACAGTCACGTTGTTGCGGTAGACATCGAAGCGGCGGCCCGCGTCGCGACCCTGGCCATCGCCAAGGCCTTCGGGGCGCTGGGCCTCGGGGTCAAGAAGCGCCCGCCGGAACGTGGTCTGATCAACGGTCATGCGGGCGCTTTCGCTAGGATGACGTGGGCGCGCTGGGCTTCGGCCTCAAGCGTTTGCCAGTCGGGGACGTCGTTGTCCCATTCGATCAAGGTTGGGCATGCACCGCCTTTGGCGACCACATAGTCATAAAGTGTCCAAACCGGGTCGGCGATTGCGCGACCGTGGCTGTCGATGAGAAGAGGCGCACCATGGTCGTCTTCGTCTTCATCGTGGCCGCCAAGGTGGATTTCACCAACCTGTTCGAGAGGGAAATCTTCGATGTAGGCGATGGGATCGGTGCCTAAGTTGGTGGCCGAGACGAAGACGTTGTTGACGTCCAGCAGAAGGCCACAGCCGGTGCGCCGGGCGATCTCGCGCAGGAAGTCTGTTTCGGACATCGTGCTTTCGGTGAAGGCAAGGTACGACGACGGGTTTTCAAGCAGCATTTTGCGCCCGATGGTCTCTTGCAGGGCGTCAATATGGTCGGCGACGCGCAACAAGGTGGCGTCCGTATAGGGCAGCGGCAGGAGATCGTTCAGAAACTCGGCGCCGTGGGTGGACCAGGCGAGGTGTTCTGAAAAGCTGGCCGGTTTCAGCCAGTCATTGAGGTGTTTCAGGCGCGCAAGGTGGTCTGGATCAAGGCGGGTTTCACCACCGATCGACAGGCCAACGCCATGCGCGGATATGGCAAAAGTTTCAGCAAGATGGCGAAGTTGCGCCAAGGGGCGGCCGCCGTCTCCCATATAATTTTCGGCATGGATTTCGAGCCATCCGACAACGCCGGGGTCGTTTGTGATGTCGGAAAAATGCTGAGGTTTGTAGCCGACGCCGGGGGTATTGGGCAGGCTATCGATGCGCTTGGGGTTCTCGTCAAACATAGATCGCAGCCTCGGCTAAAGGTGACGCCCCCATCAATTTGGGGGGCGTCGATTTCTTGTGGAAGCTTATGCTGGCAGGTCGCGCGACAGTTCTTCCAGGGAGCCTGTACGTGCGGTACCGTCGGCCATTGTCGGCAGCTCGATGTCAGCGCAGGTGCCTGCGTCAACAAGCGTCCATGCATTCCCCTGATAGTCGACGGAAGACGTGCCTGCGCATGTCGTGCCTGGGCCAGCGGCGCAGTCGTTCTTACCAGCGAGCGAAACGCCAAAGCACTTTTCTTTGGCTTGAGCATGTGCAGGTGCAGACAGGCTTGCGGCAAGAGCGGCGGCAACGGCGCCTGCAACGGCGATTGTCTTAGCAGTATTCGACATGGGTAGGTAATCCTCGTTTTGGTTTGCAATTTCGGACCGCTGCTGTGCGGCTGATTAACACAAAGCAACTCAGCCGCTAACATTCCACTCACGCCTGCGTGTTTAACGCGCTCGTTATGGATTGAAACATTCCTAAAGGGTTGGCCTTGAGTGGTGTTAGGGTTGGCGAAATCTGCATGAAAATCAAATTATATTAATAGCTTGGTGGCAAAACAACAATAGGGGGTTTGGCCGGATATCATGGCTCGAAGGCACTCTCAGGAGATGTTGATGCGCCACTACCGCGTGCTTTGTGTTGCAGGTTTCATGCTGTTGTCCGGGGTCGTATCGGCTATCACCGAACCGAAATCGGCCGTTTGAACCCGGTTGAACATCAAAGTGCCGTGCTTGAGGTGCATGGAGCGGACGGTGCGTGCGCGTTCTACTCTCCCGATGACCTGCCGGGATGAACTGGCCGTTTTTAACAGCGTTTTGCTGCCCGATGTGTTTGCGCGACATGATCTAATTGATGCCCCGTCAATCCTGGTCACAGCGACAAGCGAGCGCACCACGGTCCTTGCGCGCGAGGTATGGGCGTCGGCGCCAATCTTGATCGCTACACGTGTCAATGGATTGCCCATATTTGTCTGGCCGCCCCACACGCAGCAGAAACGGGGCCGAGGCCACATATTCCCGACCAAAATTACGACGGGTTATTCAAATATAGGGGCACGTACGCGTCGGGCCAATTGGACCGACGCGCGAGGCTTTATGTCGTGCCTAGGAAAGATCAGGCGGCAGGGCTTCGGCTTTCAGGTCTGCCAGTACCTTATCGAATGCCTCGACATTGGTTTGTTTGTTGCCAAGCCTGCGAACTGACACCGTGTTTTCCGCCACTTCGCGCTGCCCTATTGCGAGAATGACGGGAACTTTTGCGACGGAGTGCTCTCGGATCTTGTAGTTAATCTTTTCGTTTCGCGTATCCGCTTCGGCCCGCAGACCGGCAGACCGCAAAGCGGCGACGGTTTCGTGCACATAGTCGTCCGCGTCCGACACGATCGACGCCACAACGACTTGCCTCGGCGCAAGCCACAGCGGCAGACGGCCCGCGAAATTCTCGATCAGGATGCCGATGAAGCGTTCAAACGAACCAAGGCAGGCCCGGTGCAGCATATAGGGGCGATGCTTGTCGCCGTCTTCGCCGACGTAGTGCGCGCCAAGCCGTTCAGGCAAGTTGGGATCGACCTGAAAAGTCCCGCACTGCCAGACCCGGCCAATTGCGTCGGTCAGTTTGAAGTCGAGTTTAGGCGCATAAAACGCACCTTCACCGGGATCGAGCGTGTAGGAATGGCCCGTCTTCTTGATCGCGTTTTCCAACGCGGTCTCCATCTTGTCCCAGCTTTCCTCGGTCCCGACACGCTTTTCCGGACGGGTCGCGAACATGATCTCGAACTCCTCAAATCCGAGGTCTTTGTAGACGCCTGACAGAAAGTCGATGAACCGGGCGCATTCCACTTCGATCTGATCTTCGCGGCAAAAAATATGCGCGTCATCTTGGGTGAAGCCTCGCACGCGCATGATGCCGTGAAGCGCGCCGGAAGGCTCGTAACGACTACACGAGCCAAATTCGGCCATGCGAAGCGGAAGGTCGCGGTAGCTTTTCAGGCCCTGATTGTAGATCTGAACATGGCAGGGGCAGTTCATTGGCTTTAGCGCGTTTACAGATTTTTCGCGGGCGTGATCCTCGTCAACTTCGACGATGAACATGTGCTCCTGATAGTTCTCCCAGTGACCAGATTCTTCCCAAAGACGGCGGTTCACGACCTGCGGGGTGTTCACTTCGACGTAACCGTCCGCACGCTGTTTGCGACGCATATAATCCTGAAGGGCAGTGTAAATCGTCCAACCGTTTGGATGCCAGAAAATCTGACCGGGCGCTTCTTCCTGCATGTGGAACAGGTCCATCTCTCGACCCAAACGGCGGTGGTCACGTTTGGCGGCCTCTTCCAGCATATGAAGGTGCTTTTTCAGGTCATCGCGGTTTTTGAACGCGACACCGTAGATACGTTGAAGCATTGCGCGCGAACTGTCGCCGCGCCAATAGGCGCCTGCTATGCTCATCAGCTTGAATGCATCGGCCGGCACTTGGCCTGTATGCTGCAAGTGGGGTCCGCGGCAAAGGTCTTGCCAGTCGCCATGCCAATACATCCGCAGCGGTTCGTCGCCCGGAATGCTGTCGATCAGCTCAACTTTATAGGGCTCGCCGGTGTCGGTGTAGTGTTGCACGGCGCGCGCGCGATCCCAGACTTCGGTGCGCACTGGTTCACGGGCGTTGATGATGTCTTTCATCTTGGCTTCAATCTCGCCCAGGTCTTCGGGAGTGAAAGGCTCGACCCGATCGAAATCGTAGTACCAGCCATTGGCGATCACCGGACCGATAGTGACTTTGACATCGGGCCAAAGCGCTTGCACGGCGCGGGCCATGATGTGCGCAAGGTCGTGACGGATCAGCTCAAGCGCCTGATCGTCGTCCTTCATCGTGTGAATCGCAATGTCGGCGTCCGCGTTGATCGGCCATTGAAGGTCGTGGTGCGCGCCGTTCACGGTCGCACTTATCGCCTTTTTCGCGAGCGAGGTCGAGATGTCTGCGGCCACATCGGCTGCGGTTACGCCGGCCTCGTAGGGACGGGAATTACCATCGGGAAGGGTAAGGGAAATCTGGGCCATTGGCCTGAAGCTCCTCGTCAGTTTGGCGCCCACGGAACGCCCGGTTGCGGGTTATGTGTGCGGGGGATTTGGCAAGCGTCGGGGCGAAAGTCAACACATGAGCCACAAGCGCTTGCATCATGTTGTCGATGCGCTAGCGTTTTGAGAAATCGGAGGGCCATCATGACGGACGGAATTCATCACAGCGGCATTCGCAATCTTGCCTATAGTCAGACGGCGGGCGCGGGCCCCGGCGTGGTGTTTCTGGGCGGTTTTCGATCTGACAAAGACGGCACCAAGGCGATCTATCTTGAAGATTGGGCGCAACGTCGGGGCCGCGCGTTTTTGCGGTTTGATTATTCGGGGCATGGGCAGTCGTCGGGAGATTTTCTGGACGGCGCGATTGGCGATTGGTTCGAGGACGCGGTGGCTATCATCGAGGCATTGACGCAAGGACCGCAGGTGTTGGTCGGCTCATCGATGGGGGGCTGGATCAGTCTTTTGATAGCACGCGAGCGGCCCGATCTGGTGGCGGGATTGGTCACGATTGCGGCAGCACCGGATTTTACCGAGGACGGCATGTGGGCGGGGTTTGACGAGGACCAAAGGGCTGATTTGGCGCGCTTGGGTCGGGTCGAGTTGCCGTCCGAATACTCGGAAGGTCCTTACGTGATCACGCGTCGATTGATCGAAGAAGGGCGGACGCGTCTTGTGCTGCGGGATGCTCTGTCATTGCCATTTCCGACGCGGTTTTTGCAAGGGGCAGCCGACGCGGATGTTGATGTGTCGGTTGCCTATCGCTTGATGGATCATGCGACCGGAGACGATATGCGGTTGACGGTTGTGAAGGGGGCGGATCATCGGTTTTCGTCGCCAGAGTGTCTGGCGATGATTGTTCATGCAGTAGATGACGTGTCTTCGCGTGTGGCGGACGCGCCGGACTAACGGGCGTCTAAAAGCCATAAAGCGTGCTTTGCAAACCTGGTGTCCAAAGAGTCCGGTGGCCTTCGCTGGCAATTTCGAGGAACTGTTTTTCGGCTGAGCCTGGGGCCGCAAAAAACTCGCAGCCCAAGACGATGGGCACGATTTTGCCGATCTCTCCGTGGATGATACGAAGAGGTAGGCGAATGCCGCGGGCGTAGGGCGGCTGTCCCAGTGTTGGGCCACAAAGGTCGCCCAGATTTTCCAGCGGGTATTGCGCGGCCAAGATGTCGAGAAACGAAGTGAACGGAGCTTCAAGGACAATCGCGTCGCCAATATCGTCGGCCGCCACGCGCAGGGCCATCGCTGTGCCAAGACTTTCCCCATAAAGCACCAGCGGACGCGCGGTTTCGAGGATTACTTTGGCGATCACGTCTTCAGTGAGGGTCAATTCTTCGGGGGCGCCGCTTGAACCGCTGCACCCTCGGTAGCCGATTGTGACGGCGCAATAGCCTTTGGTTGATCGGGGCAGGAAAGCGTGGGCTATGTTCTTTCAAAGCTCCTGCGTTGCCGGGGAAATAGAGGATTTTTGGCTTTTCTGGGCAGCCTTGATGCGCCACAAGATCAGGGAGTCCCCGTCGCTGGTCTCAACCCGGGCTTAGGTCAAACGGATTTTGCCTGCTTCGATGGGCGTCGTGTAGGTGGCGTCAAAGGGAGAGACCATCGCCGTTTCGTGTCGCTCATTTTACCAGGCAAAATAGCTGGTCGCTGCGACAAGATCGGCGGTTTCAACATCAGTCCACAACCTCATATGGCAGGGTCTTCCTGCTATTGTGGTCGATTTGCAGCGTTCGCTCAAGCGGCGGGAGCGAGCGCTGGTGGCAATCAGCCCGTGGGCAGATGCGGCACGAGATGCCGATTGCTTCGAAAGTTGTCGCATCCGAGGTGTCCAGACCGTCCGAATAAACGAACTCGGAGGCGTGGCTGATTTCGCATCCAAGCCCGATTGCGTAGCGGCGCACCGGTGCTCGCCATGCGCCGCCGCCATGGGTGACTTCGCGGGCAAGGCAGAGATAGCGTACCCCGTCGGGGGTTTCAGCAAGTTGGCGGATGAATTGCCCCGGTGTTTCAAAGGCCGAATGCACGTTCCAAAGCGGGCAGGCTCCGCCGTAGCGCGCAAACTGCAGCCGCGTGGCCGAGTGCCGTTTGGTGATTGTCCCTGCCTGATCGACGCGCACGAAGAACACAGGAACACCTTTGGCGCCGGGGCGTTGCAGTGTGGACAGGCGGTGCGAGACCTGTTCGAGCGAGGCCCCGAAATGGTGTGCTAGTTTCTCTATGTCGTGCCGGGTTGATTTCGCGAAATCGAGGAAGCTGCCGTAGGGCATCAGTGCCGCCCCGGCAAAGTAATTGGCCAGCCCGATCTTGGCGATGTCGCGGGCTTGGTCAGATTGAAACCGCGCAAAGTCAAGCGTGGCTTCCAGAAGGTCGGCTTTCGTTAGAAGGGCGATCTGGTGCAGCGCCTGAAAGCGTCTGGTCGACTGGGGCGCGGACGCAGACAAGGTGAGCGTTTTGGCTTGGGGATCAAAGCGGCGGATCAGGGCATCTTCACTCACAAGCCGTATCGCTATTCCCAGATCTGACAGCATATCGGTTATCGCCGCGTCCGCGGATCGGTCACCGGCAAAGCGTTCGGCGGCGCGGTCCACAGCATCAATGTAGTTGTCGCAGTAGTGAAAAAAGTCGCGCACCTCTTCCCAAGGGGATGCGCCGGGGCGGACTTCGCCCGAGCCAAGAGCTTCGTCCAACGAGGCGAAGCGCTCGTTGGTTTGCATATAGGCGCGGTGCAACGCCAGGAACGCGCGGCCCATCGCGGGCGCATTCGTGGCGATAAGGCGCAGGTCCAAAAGGGCGGGGGCGGTGTCTTTGAACAGCGGATCGGCAAGCGCTTCGCGCAGGTCGGTCACCATGCGTTCGCCGTCGCCAATCGCTAACTCACTGACATCAAATCCAAATTCTTGGACAAGCGCAAGAATCACTGCTGAGCTGATCGGGCGGTGATTATTTTCCATCTGGTTCAGATAAGGCAGCGAGATGCTCAGTTTTTCGGCAAAGGCTTTTTGGGTCAGACCAAGGTGCGTGCGTGTTTCGCGTAGCTTTGCGCCGGCATAAAGTTTCTGAACGCTCATCAAAGTCTCCGTGATTGCATATTTGCAAACAGGGTGGCGGCAATTTGTTAATCCGGCAAGGGGTCGGTTGTGGCCAGCCGTTTCTCGCGGGCCACAACAAAGCGGATCGAGATGTAACCAAGGCAGGCCGAAATCGCCATTATGATGAGAAGGGGGGCGTCGCCCGTACCCCAGCCAAGTACAACACCGGCGAAGGCTGAAAGCGCAGCGCCGCCACCGATAAGAATAGCACTTCCAAGACCCGAAGCCGTTCCAGCAAGGTGCGGACGAACCGACAGCATGCCCGCTGTGGCATTGGGCATAACCAGGCCGTTGCCGATGCCGACGAAAGTACAAAGTCCAAAGAACTTAACAGCCGAGCCATATCCCGCAAGGCTGATGGCAAGCGCGAGAAGCATCCCGCCAGATGTGATGAGCGTGCCGGTTTGTATCATTCTATTGATGCCATAGTGTGTCGAAAAACGTCCGGAAATATAGTTTCCAGTGGCGTAGCCGATGGCAGGGGCGCCAAATCCGATCCCTGCCCAAAAGGAGCTTAGGCCGTAGACATCGCTGGCGACCAAAGGCGCTCCACCGAGAAATGCAAAAAAGGCGCCGCTCGCGAAGGCGGCGGCAAAAACATAGCCCCAAAAACGGCGCGAGGCGAGGAGTTCGGGGTATTCGCTGACCTGTGCTTTGAAGGATTTGCCGTCGCCCGAGGACGTTTCGCCTTGGTCTGCGTAGCATAGGGCAAGAACGCTGATGCCTGATGCGATGAGGAAGATGAAGGTCGCCTGCCAGCCGAACAGTTGATCCAGCGCACCGCCGATCATCGGGGCGACCATTGGGACAAGCGCCATGCCCATCGTGACGTAGCCGATCATTGATGCAGCTTCTCGCTGAGGCACCATATCGCGCACAATGGCACGCGACAGCACAAGACCCACGGCAACCGCGCCTTGTAGCATTCGAAACGTCAGGAAGACTTCGATGGTCGTCGCAAAGAGACAACCGACGGAGGCGAGGATAAAAATTGCATAACAAATCAACACCACCGGGCGACGGCCATAGCGATCGCTGAGGGGCCCGATGATCAGTTGGAGGACGGCTGTGGCCGCCAGATAAAGCGAAACCGACAGCTGCATGACACTATAATCGGTTTGAAAATACGTGGTCATACGCGGCAATGAAGGTAGGAATGCGCCCATATTCATAGCGGCGACTCCGGCCATCAGCACGAGTGTTACGATATGGGGAGGTGTGGAGCGGTCCAGAAATCGGACCTCGGGGCGCGATGACATTGCACACTGGTATCGCGCCGGACAGGGGACTGTCCACAGAGCAAATCTTCACTTTTTTGAAGTATTAGCGGGTTTGCAAAATGCGCGACTGCTTCGGCATTAAGTTTGCAAATTTGCCAGATTTTGCTTCCGAAAGCGCGCGCGAAACGATAGCTCTGTCGTGCTGATATGCGGAGGGGATCCATGTCCGATATACTTGCCGAACTTGAACGACGCCGCGTTGCGGCCCGCGCGGGCGGGGGAGAGCGCCGTGTCGAGGCACAACACGCGAAAGGCAAGCTGACCGCGCGCGAGCGGGTGGAGCTTTTGCTCGACGAAGGCTCGTTTGAAGAATTCGATATGTTTGTGACGCATCGCACGACCGATTTCGGCATGGCTGAAAGCAAACCGGCAGGTGACGGCGTGATCACCGGCTGGGGCACGGTGAACGGCCGCATGATTTATGTCTTTAGTCAGGACTTTACGGTTTTTGGTGGATCGCTATCCGAAACGCACGCCCAGAAGATCTGCAAGATCATGGATATGGCGATGCAAAATGGCGCGCCAATTATTGGCATTAACGATTCCGGCGGTGCGCGCATTCAGGAAGGTGTCGCCAGTCTTGCGGGCTACGCCGAGGTTTTTCAGCGCAATGTTCTGGCGTCCGGTGTCGTGCCGCAGATAAGCCTGATAATGGGGCCTTGCGCGGGTGGTGCGGTCTATTCGCCGGCGATGACGGACTTCATCTTTATGGTGCAGGACAGTTCGTACATGTTCGTCACCGGTCCCGACGTGGTGAAAACTGTCACCAACGAGGTCGTCACGGCGGAAGAATTGGGCGGTGCCTCGACGCATACGCGCAAAAGCTCGGTCGCGGATGCGGCGTTCAAGGACGACGTTGAAACCCTGATGGAAACGCGGCGATTGATCGACTTTCTGCCGTCGTCGAACCTTGAAAAGCCCCCGGTTCGTCCCTTCTTTGATGACCCGGACCGCATCGAGGAGAGCCTCGATACGCTTATTCCGAAGAACCCGAATCAGCCCTACGATATGAAGGAATTAATTCATAAGATCGCCGATGAGGGCGATTTTTACGAAATTCAGGAAGAATTCGCTGGAAATATCCTGACAGGGTTTATTCGCCTTGAAGGCTCGAGCGTGGGGGTTGTGGCGAACCAGCCAATGGTCCTGGCGGGCGTGCTGGACATCGCCTCAAGCCGCAAAGCTGCCCGGTTTGTGCGGTTCTGTGACGCCTTTGAAATTCCGATTCTGACGCTGGTTGATGTGCCGGGCTTTCTGCCGGGAACGGCGCAGGAATATGATGGTGTAATTAAGCACGGCGCGAAGTTGTTGTTTGCCTACGGCGAGGCAACGGTACCGAAAGTCACGCTGATTACGCGCAAGGCTTATGGCGGTGCCTACGTCGTGATGGCGTCCAAGCATTTGCGCGGAGATTTCAACTATGCTTGGCCGACAGCGCAAGTTGCGGTGATGGGGGCCAGGGGTGCAACAGAGATTTTGCATCGCTCGGAATTGAACGACCCCGCCAAAATCGCAGCGCGGACAGAGGAATATGAGACCAACTTTGCCAACCCTTTCCGGGCAGCCGAACGTGGCTTTGTAGACGAGGTGATCATGCCGCAATCTAGCCGGAAACGCATCTGTCGGGCCTTCGCTTCGCTTCGCGGAAAGAAGCTAAGCAACCCGTGGAAGAAGCACGACAACATACCGTTATGACAATGCAACCGGCGCTCAGAGGCTTACAAAGTCAAAAAGTGATGCGAGAATGCAAACTTTTTGCACCGATAGCAACTATTCAGCATTTATCCGCGCATTTTCAAGATGTTTTGGTTGGCATTTCTGCAGCGTCCGATAGTTTGGGGTCGGGCGTGCAAGTTTGCGCGACCATTGGGAAATCCGGTTGCGCGAAGAACGTGACCATAAGTGATCGAAGGAGGCATTTATGTCTATCACACTCAAATCCATCTTGGCCCTTGGCCTGTTCACAGTTGTTGCAGCATGCGCTCAGCAAGAAGAAGTTGTCATGGTCGAGCCAGAGCCGATCATGCAAGAGCCTACAATGGACAAGATGTAATACATCTTTCTGGCCGGGTGCCTTAGGCGCCCGGCCAATTCCTTGGGTCCCTTTGTCAGGAGGGTACTCATGCTAAAGCACAAGGGTTTCCCGGGGCGTTTTCCCGGCACTGATTTTCAATTCACAATTCGGCGCGGCAATCCTCGTGGGATCACCAAGTTGATCCAGCGTGAGCGTTTTGCAGATCGCAGGCCTGCCGACCGGCGGGCGGATGCGGCGTTTCTTGCGTGTTTGTGGGACTACTTTAAGAATGAGCCGTTTGAACGCGGCAATCTGGATGCCGGTCGGCTTAGCTGGCTGTTTGGCCGCGAGGTGATCGCGGCGCAAGATCCGTTTGATCCCGAAAGCTATGAAGCGCTTTTAGTCATAGACGAAGACCGGGCGCGTGCCTCTTTTCCGGATGCCTTCGACGGGACGTGGGTGGCATGATTTTGCCTGCCCCTTCTCCAAAAAGGCAAATCGCTGCCGGTTTGTCGGCGGCCTGCGCAATGGACTTAACGCAAGGGTCACAACACGGCAGTCTTTTGGGGAGGGCGCGTGCCTCTGACTTTGAGTGCGCCTTCGTATGTAAAAACCGTTTTTGTGACCGTTGCCCTTCCCCTTCGAGGCGACCTGACCCGCAAAAGCGGGTCAGGTCGC
>NZ_CALJXO010000087.1:0-8414 GCF_937988555.1 uncultured Boseongicola sp.
ACCCCGGATCAATGCAGCGATTTCTGTCCGCCCACGATGCCATCTACAACCATTTCAATTCGTAACGTCATCTGATCTCCCGCCCAACTCTTCGTCAAACGCGCGCCTCTGCATATGCGGCGTGGAATGAAATCGTTTCTGCGTAATTGCAGGAACTTTCCACTTTGGCGGTCCGTTTAAGTTAACGTGTCAACGCCGTCCAATGTCTCAGATGCCGGACGAAGTGAGCCTTCGCTGCAATTGCCCCAATGACGGCAAACTGCACAATCCGACAGCCGGACGTCAGTCCGTCACGCTTGATCCAAAACCTGAACGCCTTCACTGTGCGGCGATCTTCTTAACACCCTGCGCAGCGTCGCGACGATTGCCCGAAAAATTGAAAGGGTCACTTCGGTCTGCATTCTGCGAACTTCATTTTGCTTCGCTTCTGTAATCTCGGTGAATCGGGTGAAGGCGGTTTCATCCTGGCGGTTCATTTCGTTTCTCCTGATGTGTCGAGGAATGTGTTCCTTGGGTTGAACGTGCCACTTCTGCTGCTGCTCCGCTTTCAGGTGCTGTCCAGAAACCGTCCAGATTGGCTTCATTTACCTTGAGAAACGCACCGCCGCGTGGTCATCATTCAAAGATGGAAGACATATCGGTCATCTCATTCGATGAATTCCAGATCGACATAGCGCGCGGCGAACTGCGCCGGAGCGGCCAGGTTGTGCCGCTTGAACCGCAGGTGTTGGACCTGATTTCATACTTGGCAGAGCACCCCGGCAAGATCATCACGCGCGATGACCTAATCGAGCACGTGTGGGCAGGTAGGATCGTATCGGACAGTGCCATATCAACCCGGATTAACGCCGCCCGTGCTGCGTTGGGGGACAACGGTCAAACGCAAAAGCTGATCAAGACAATTCCACGACGAGGGTTCCGGTTCGAAGGCATAATCAACGATCAAGATACCGGCACGGTTTCGATAATGACCGAGAAGCCTTCAATTGCAGTTTTGCCCTTTCGCAACCTATCTGGCGATACCGAGCAAGCTTATTTTTCGGATGGGATAACCGACGATATCATTATTGAGCTTGCCCGATGTCGTGAGCTGTTCGTAATTGCGCGTCAATCGTCGTTCGTCTTTCGCGACACCTCAACCGACTTGACCCAAGTCGCGCACGACTTGGGCGTTCAATACATCCTTGAAGGTGGCGTGCGCCGGTCCGGCAATCGAATTCGTGTAACCGCGCAACTTCTCGACCCAACGACCGGGACCAATCTGTGGGTCGAGAAATACGACCGGAACATCGAAGATATTTTCGAGGTGCAAGACGAAATCTCATCTATGATCGTTAACACGCTTGTCGGGGAAATTACGCGCGACACCTACCGGCGCTCATTGGCCAAATCCTCGGATAAGGTGAATGCCTATGATCATTTCCTGCGCGCTTCAGAATTCAATTATCGCGGCGGGCGAGACGATGTTCGACGTGCACGAGACGAGGCGCTAAAAGCAATTGCAATCGACCCCGATCTGGCGCGCGCGCATGCTCTGGTCGCATGGACCCTTATTGCTGAGTTTCTGAACGCTTGGGGGGATGACCCCAAGAGCGTCATCAAAGAAGCACGAACCTTTGCGCTGGCAGCCGTAAACGCAGATGGACGTGAACCGCTTGGATATGCCGTACTTGGCTGGGTTTATATGTGCCTCAAGGATATTGAGCGGGGGCTAGCGGAACAACGCCGTGCCATAGCCGACAATCCCGGCAATGCTCATTATCGCAGTCTCTATGCGTTTACGCTTGCCTACGCCGGGCAATCCGAAAAAGCGATCGAGGAACTGGAAAAGGCGATGCGGCTGAACCCACGTCACCCCGATCTCTATAATGCGCATTATGGCCGCGCCCTTTTCAACCTGCGCAGATACGAAGAAGCACTGCTTCCGCTGGAAAAAATTCGAACGTCACAACCAGGCAACGGGAATGCAATTGCACTCGCGGCAGCTTGCTACGCTGCACTTGGTCGCCTTGAAGACGCCAAATCTGTGGTCGAAGAGGTACGGCGTGCCAACCCCAATTATACTCTAGAGTATGCTCGCCAATTCATTCCGTTCGCGCGTGAGGAAGACCTGAAGCACTTCATCGATAATCTCGCGCTTGCGGGGCTGTAGAATTCAACCGGTTTCATGACAATATCTGAACGAGTTTTATCGATTGCGCATGACTTACTGATCCGTCGATACCGATGCCAATGGCTGCAATATGAGCAGTGCAGACTTTCGGTGTCCGCGCAGCAATCGGTAAAATGGGCTCGGTGCCGTCATTCCGCACCTGTGCGTACAACGGCAGCTTAAGATTAACGAAAGTCGCGGTTTTGGTTCATTCATTTGATATGACTACAACATCTTGGGCTATTGAACGGCTTATGGGGCGACGCACATAGCTGAGGATGCTGCGTCGCAGCGGTCCGGTTCGAGCCCAAACCTACCGTGCAGCTTTGTCGTCGAAACGTCAGCCGTCCATGGAACTCGGAGACTTCACCAGACCTGATGGTAAAGTCGCACAATTTCCTCTGCGGTTGGAATGCGCGGATTGTTTTGCGGCGAGCCGGAAGCAAGCGCCTGTGCCGCCATCAACTCGAACATCTCTTGCGTTGCGTTGTGTCCTAATTCACCGACACGGGGCACTTTCAAGTCTGCGTTTAAAGATTTGAGCCCTTGAACGAGGTCGTCACAGGCTATGGCGTCGGTGTCGCTGTCGTCAGCCCATCCCATGACGCGCGCGCATGTTGCATACCGCTCCCGTGACGACCCGATTGAAAACTCTGTGATTGCCGGCAACAGCATTGCGTTTGATAAACCATGCGCCACATGAAAATGCGCACCAATTGGGCGGCTCATACCATGTACCAAAGCGACAGAGGCATTGGAAAAGGCCATGCCCGCTTGTGACGCGGCAAGCATCAGAGCGGCGCGTGCTTCTTCATTTTCGGGGTCTTTGCAGGCAGTGCGAACGTGTTTGGCTATGGAAGACATAGCGGCAAGCGCGAATGCATCCGTGTAAGCAAAAGCTTTCCGGCTAACGTAGGCCTCAATCGCATGGGTCATACTATCGACAGCGGTGTCTGCTGTAATGCGCGGTGGCTTGGTCGTTGTGAACGTCCAGTCGATCAAAGCGGCAGTCGCGACGCATGCAAGGCCAGAAAGATTGTATTTCTCAGGTTGCTCAGTGTCTGTAATCACGCACCAGCGCGTCAGTTCCGATCCGGTCCCCCCGGTCGTCGGTATCAAGATTAGGGGCGGCCCACAGCGATCAATTTGGCAAGGTGCCTTGTAGTCTCGGACGTGGCCGGGATTGACACTCATGAAACTGATTGCTTTGGCGGCGTCCATTGGGCTGCCACCGCCCAGCCCAATAATACAGTCAAAATCGCCACTGCGCAGCGCTTCAAGGCCCGCGTCCACACAGCTATCGGTGGGATCCTCGACGACTTGATCAAAAACCTGCCAATGAATGGCAGAACTGTCCAATACATCGGTGACCGTCACGACATGCCCTAGCGCTATCAGATTTCTGTCTGTTACGATTAACGGGCGCGACAGGCCAAGTTGAAGTAAGACCTCGGCAACTTCCAGCGCGGCACCGCCGCCGATCCGAATAATACGCGGCGATTGCACCCTTCCAATCGCATCGACGTTCATCCGCGTACTCCTTGTCCCGAATTTCTGTCTCATATGGCTACAGCCATTAGGGCAAGAACTCAATTTTCTTGCTTTCGCGGGGTGTTGCGCGCTGACATTCTGGCAAGAAGGACTTGTTTGTCTTTATAGTTTCTTAGCGGGCCATCGTAATGATTGAAGCGGATGAGTGCTTTGAGCCCACTTTGACAAATCCTGCGCCGAGCACGAATGTCGACTTTCTAAGAATGTCGGATGGTTAAGGTGCTGCAGAAATGAACGCTTCAAACACAAATGTGCTGTCTCAGCCTTTAACTTTGCCTTGTGGCGTTGTTCTCAAGAACCGCATCGCAAAATCGGCAATGTCAGACTCCTTGGGCGATGGGTGTGGCGCGCCGACTGATGCTCAAGTTCGTTTGTATGAACGGTGGGCGGAAGGCGGATTGGCCTTGTCGATCATCGGTGAAGTTCAGGGCACTCCAAATTACGCAGAGAAACCCGGAAACTTGGTCCTCAATGCCCATTCCGATCCAGAACCGTTTAAGGCTCTGGCCCGCGCAGGCTCGATCAAAAATGCAAATCTTTGGCTGCAACTAGGACATGCGGGCGCAATGGCGGATGCGCCGATTAGTAACCGGATGGGGCCAAGCGCACTTGATTTACCGGGGCTGACATGCGGCGCGCTTTCCATGTCGGAGATCAAATATCTACCGTATGAGTTTGCGCGCACGGCAGTCCTCGCAAGAGAGCTTGGGTTTGGGGGGGTCGAAATTCACGCAGCACATGGCTTCCTGCTCAGCCAGTTTCTATCTCCGCTGTTCAACAATCGAGCAGATGCCTATGGCGGCAGTCTGGATAACAGAATGCGCCTTTTGTTGGAGACTGTTGACAGGGTACGCCGCGCCGTTGGTTCCCATTTTCCCGTTGGACTTAAGCTCAATGCTACGGATCAACTTGAAGGCGGTTTCCAAGAAGACGAAGCGCTGGCAGTTGTGGCCGCACTCGACAGTACAGACGTTGACCTGATTGACATAAGCGGCGGCACGTATTTTCCCGGCGCGCCATCCTCGTCGGATCGCGCAGGTTCTGGCCCCTATTTTCTCAAGTTTGCCGAACGCGCCCGGGCCAAGACGAAAATACCACTCATGGTCACTGGTGGATTTAAAACACTGAAACAGGCAAAGGCGGCCATCAAAGACGGAAAAGCTGATATTGTCGGTCTTGCGCGTGCGCTTGTCGTCGATCCCGACCTGCCAAAGAAATGGGAAAAAGGTCGCGCGCCTGATCCTCAGTTCCCGCGCTTCGATAGACCGCCGGAAGGTGGCGTGACTGCTTGGTATACGATGCAGATTACGCGGATCGCCAATGGAGAAAGCGACCTTTCACCGGCTGATCTTCCCAACGCGATCAAAGTTTACGAAGAAAGGGATCGTCAGCGCCGTAGGACTTGGACAGAGCATTTTGGGAGTTAGTCCAATCGTTGAAGCGGACATCCGAATGAGATCAACGAACGGCAGCTTCTTTCGGAGGCTGTGTGAAAACTATCGAGAGCTTTTACAAATGCCGAAAATTGCCAGATTTGGGCGCGCTCTGGTCGAACTGAACCATCGAATTAGCAACTCCCGAAAACGAGCGGCGCGAAATCATGAGGAATCCCGAGTTTTCACACAGCCTCTCCGCATAGTCGACGTGCACGCTAGTCGCAGCTTATGGCCGCTTCGAGCCCATTGCGAACCTTTTTGTGCGTGCTTTGTACAACTTGGATGCACTTTTAGCTTCGGTAGTTTGCCAATCCCGCTCTGGCCTAAGCCTTCATCGGAGTGAGGTCAAATGGACAGGAATGGTCGGTTTGTAATATTATGAGAGGCAAGCCATATCCTAGGAGTTCAAATTGATCCCATTGCAGGAACCATTTAGAGTCGCTGACGAAGCTGATGCTCACGAATTGGCTGATCTCGTCAACTTCGCTGGCGAGGGCCTTCCACTACATGTTTGGAGTGGGCTTGCCCAACAGGGTCAAGACCCTTGGGACGTTGGTCGTGTGCGGCAGGCAGAAAAGGCGCGCGATGGTCAGGTCGTAGTGGTGGACTTCGGAAACGGCGCGGTTGCGAGTCTGACGGGCTACACAATTGGCGCAGAACCAGAGCCAGTCGGCGATGACTTTCCAAGCCTTTTTCGCCCGCTACAAGAGCTCGAGAACAAGGCTCTCGAAAGTTGGTATGTGAACGTACTGGCCTGCTACCCAGAGTATCGTGGCAAAGGACATGGGTCGCGCCTTCTGAGCTTGGCGGAACAGATAGCACAGGACGAGAATGTCAATCGCATGAGCGTAATCGTGGCCAGCAATAATTCTGGGGCTAGGCAACTCTATGAGCGGCACGGATACGAGGAGATGGCAACACGTCCTTGTATCAAGGATGATTGGGAGACTGAAACCGAGCATTGGGTTCTGCTCTTGAAATCGCTTTGATGGGGCGAACGGAACCTATGGCCAACGACTTCGCAAATCATGCACGCAAGTATCGCGGTTACTCTGAAGGGCTTTATCCGGCATTGGCAGGTGACCCGTTTTACATGACTCTGGAAAAGCGAGTTTCTGATCCGGCTAAATCCAAAGAGGCCATGCTGCGTTACTATGACTACTCAATCTATGAGGCCGATCAGTTTGGAAAAATCGTTGAACCTGGCGATGACCCTTTTGGAGTGTCCGTATGGTCTGTCCCCCTCAGCGAGCAAGAGATGAAAGACAAGGCGAGGCAGAAAAAGCAACTGATCCAGCAGGAAATGGGGGATAGTTGTCTCGCGGCCTATGAAGAAATCAATGCGTTTATGTCAAATGCGGCGCAACCGCTGACCGCGGATGAGGATTGGTATTTGTCCATTCTTGGAATTCTGCCAGAGTACCAAGGCAAAGGACTGGGCGGCGACTTGATCAGACCGATATTAGAGATGGCAGATTCCGCGGGTGTCTCGACATTTTTAGAGACATTCACGCCGCGCAATATGTCGTTCTATGAGCGTCTTGGGTATACGACGGCAGGCTCATTTCTGGAGCCGGTAACCGAAAGTAAATACTGGCTCATGAGACGAACCCCAGTTCGGATTTAGTTAGGCGCGATCTTTCACTTGGCGAGGTCGGGTTTGTCCCGCAACTCGGTCATAGACCCCTCGGACCTCGCTGCGGTCGCGATCAATGCGGCTTTTCTGGCTGCATTGCAGCGCAACTCTTGGATCGATTGGCGCTGTCGATTTGCTACACAAACGTAGGACGCGATTTCAGTCCGGCCGCTCTGGGCTTGTCTTATGCTTTTCCCATCGATCTGCGAAGATTGAGCCGGTGCCCGCCACGCCAATTTTGGCGGGAACCGGCGGCGGTTGGATCGATATGGGCTCGGTCATAATGGGGCATCGTCAACTTATCGGCTCTTGCCGAAAAGGAGCCCCGCACCCCTGGTCAAGCGGCCTTCACCTCACACGTGATGTCGTCCCAAATGCTGTGAGCATCTGAGCGAGAGTGTCGATGGGCAGGGGCGGATAGTTTGTGGCGACGAGGGCGAAATACGGTTTGGACTTGATCGTGGACAGACAAAGAGAGCTGTGCTTGGCCGGGCGAATTGAAGCGGGCCATGATCTTTTCTCGGCGCCGCGTCGGTCGATGCGAGCCTTCAGATCTGTTGTTTAAGCCCTTATGCCTGCGGTGGTCGATGCCGTGCCGGGCAGCTATTCCAGCTTCGCACAAGAACTGCTCAATTCATAAGACAAGAGGGGCCATTGCTGTCGATCGCGCGCCAAAGCCAGAATTTGCGCCCGCGGATAGGAATGACCACGTCATAAAGGTGCCATTTATCAGATGGCGCAGGCCGGTCCCGCCGGATGGAAGCGGCACACTTTTTACCAAATTTGCCAACCCACTTCAAGATCGTCTCATAGCTCACGATGATTCCGCGCGCCGCAAGTAGATCCTCGACATCGCGTAGGCTCAAGGGAAACCGAAAATAGGACCAGACCGCATATGCAATGACCTCAGGCGGGAAACGGTGGCCTTTGAAGGCGCCGGAATGTTTGGCTCTTGTCATGTCGTTCGGTACGATTTCAGAACAGGCCCCGCAAGTTGACGATGCCCTTTAGACTGGAGCAGAAAAGGAGCGGCGAGCGGCAGCTGGCTGTTCCTTATTGATCTGTATGCCGCCAGCGGTGCATCACAGTCAGTTCTTGACTCTTGTGACTCCAAAATGGAGCAGCATTGCCACCGCGATAATAATGCCCATCCAAACCTGTTGGTGGTATCCAGGAACACCTGCGAGGTTCATCAAGTTTGTCATAACCCCCAGAATGAGAGCACCAATCAAAGTATTAATAACGCCTCCGCGGCCGCCCATCAGACTTGCTCCGCCAATCACAACTGCCGCGATGACGTTCAATTCCGCTCCAACGCCTACTTGCGAAGAGCCAATGCCGGTCCGACTTGCGGCAATAATGCCTGCTGTCGCAGCGAGCATTCCAGAAATGACATAAACTGATGCGACATAGCGCGGGACATTAATTCCAGACAGACGCACGGCCTCTTCATTTGAGCCAATAGCCTTAATGATACGACCGTACTTTGTGTAATTCAAAACTATTCCAGCAACGATTAAAATCGCGATCATCAACCAGACTGGCTTAGGCACATTCAGAAAACGACCCGATCCAAATTCAGTGAGCGCCGCGCCTACCTTACCGAGTACGATCGGCTGCCCCTGTGAATAAACCAGAG
>NZ_CALJXO010000088.1:0-21623 GCF_937988555.1 uncultured Boseongicola sp.
GGATATTACGACACCAAATTGGCGGGCGTCATTAAGGATGCCGCTGTCCAGTTTGGCCTGGAGTCACAGATGCACGGCGTCCCTTTTAATCGCGACGTCAGCGATCCGGACGAGACCCTTTTGGGGAAAATAGACGCGGCGGATCGCACCGTTTTCTTTGCGCGGTTGGGCGACCAAATTAGGTTTCGTCCTCTGAATTCGTCGAAACGCCAAATCATCAGTTATGCCTTGGACCGAGAGACGCTTGCCTCTGCGTTCGGAACGATTGATTGGCGGGCGTTCAAAAGGCTCAAGTCGTTGACCAACACGGCACTTGCGGGGTCAACAGACATACATGTGACCTGCCCGGCCGGAACCGACTTCAAGGGCAATCCCATGGCCTTTTCAGAGGCAAGCGGCGATACGACCCTCAAACGTTTTCCGGTTTCGGTGTTTACACCGGTCCCTGCAAAGGGGTTTCACGGGCGCATCGCACAAAACGGATTTCTCACCGGGACTGGATCGCAGTATTACACGCCCTGGTCGTGCGAATTGAAAGAAACGCTTTTTGTGAATTTCGAGAATTCGCGAATTACCGGTTTTGAAGGGTCGGCGGCAGATGTTTCGGCGGCCAAGGCGCACTATGAATTTGTTGGTAACAAGTACCAGATCGACACCTATTTTGTACACTCGTGGCATGCCGGCATTCATCCGGGCTGTGAATATCTGGAGCCGGCAGGCCGCAATTTTGAGCGCTGGAGCGGCGCCGCGTTCGGCAATCCACGGCTGCTCCATTTCCATACATGCGGTGCCTACCCACCGGGTGAGATTTCCCTGAATGTTCTGGATGCAACTGTTCGTATCGATGGCGTCGCCGTCTGGGAGAGCGGCAGATTGCATCCCGAAAGGCTTTCTGGAGGTACAGATCTCCTAGAAGCCTATCCCGATATGCAGACCGCCTTTCAAAACCCAACCACACGAGTGGGTCAGGCCGCATCTGGAAAGCTGTCGTATGGGTGATCTGACGTTCATCGACGCCGATGAACTGATCGCCGTGCCGTGGAAGAACGGCGGCGGAATAACGCGCGAAAGTGCCCAAAGGGCTGGGCCTGATGGATTTGCCTGCCGCCTAAGCTTGGCCGATGTTGATACGCAATGCGACTTCTCCAGCTTTCCCGCCCTTGGCGCCCGCTGCCGGCAGACTAACCAGTATGAGAATTAGGACTGCCCAAAATCTCGGAGCGGATAGACAAATTTAGCGCTCTTGATCGCATCTTCCGCCATCCGACGGCGCCTTATCGCCACCTCTAATCCTCTGATGGCCGCGGCAAAAACCATATTCACTTCCGTAATTTTGACCAGTTCAAACCGAGCCAAACGTTTCGGTCAGCGTCGCCATGACGGCCCGGTATTGCTCCACGATATCATCGTGGGCCACATGGCGCCCGCCCTGCACCTGATGTCGCCCGGCGGACCAAACATCAGTGACGACACAGTCATTCGCCGCAAACAGGTATCCGTCCAATAACTGGCTGTCTGTCAGCGCGCAGAGCGTAGGGTCGTTGCTGTCAATCGCGACCAGATCAGCTAGTCGTCCTAGCGCGATCACACCTGCATTTCGGTTCAGCGCCTGCGCTCCGCCTTTCGCCGCTCCGACATACAAGGCTTCCCCGGTTGAGCGGTCTTCGACGCCTAAAATATTTCGTTCGCGGTGCTTTAAACGCTGGGAGTATTCGAAGAGCCGCAATTCTTCGCACACTGCGATATTCACGTTTGAATCCGTGCCGATCCCAAACGTGCCGCCCGCGTTCAGGTATTCCTTGCCATTGAAAATGCCATCGCCCAAATTCGCCTCTGTCACAGGGCAAAGCCCAGCAACCGCACCGGTTTTGGCCAGGCCGATCGTTTCAACCTGGGTCATGTGCGTCGCGTGGATAAGGCACCAACGGTGATCAACGTCTGTATTGTCCAGCAGCCATGCCACGGGAGGTGCGCCGAGGACGTCCTGCACACTTTCCACTTCCTTCAGCTGCTCTGCGATGTGGATGTGAATGGGCCCTGTCGGCGTTTGCGCGCCAATGCGTGCAAGATCAGCAGGCGACGTCGCGCGCAACGAATGCGGGGCGATTCCAACGCATGTGTCGCTCGGCATCGCTTTGGCCGCCGCCTTGCATCGCTCAACCAATTCTGCAAATTGATCGACGGTATTCCCAAATCGAAGCTGGCCTCCAGCAAGCTGCGCCTGCCCGACGTCCCCGTAGGTATAAAGGACGGGCAAGTGCGTGAGCCCTATTCCGGTCTGAGCCGCGGCCTTCATGATTTGCGCCGACAGTTCGGCTGGATCATTGTATGCCCGACCGCCCGGCGCGTGATGAATGTAGTGAAACTCACCCACAGCGGCATAGCCGGCCATCTGCATTTCCATAAACGCCATGCCGGCAATCACGCCAATTTGGTCCGGGGTCAGGTGATCAAGAAATCTGTACATCAAGTCGCGCCATGTCCAAAAGCTCTCGCGCCCCTTGGCGCGAAATTCAGTCATGCCCGCCATCGCCCGCTGAAAGCTGTGACTGTGCAAGTTTGACAGCGCAGGAAGGAGCGTATCGACACGGATATCCCCAGGCTCGGCCTGCGCAGATGTTGCGATTTCCGCAATTTTTCCTGCGTGCAAAGTCAAGCGCACGTCTTTCGACCAGCCAGTCTGGAGATAGGCCCGTCTTGCGAAAACCTCCATACACCCTCCCTATTATGAATGGACATAAAAATTCTAAGACCATACAATCTGTGTGACAAGATGTATTTAAATATGAGGAATTAATTGTCCCAAACGATCCTCAGTAATTGCTGCGTTGCCACCATGAAGTCAGGGCACGCGCCCTATGGTTTGACCGGCGCCAACACGATTGTGCTGGACGGCGAGGCCATCGCCTGGGTTGGTGCGTATGCGGATATGCCATCAGATTATAGGCATGGCGATGGAGTCGACCTGGGTGGCCGATTGGTGACGCCAGCGTTAATCGACTGCCACACGCATTTGATTTTTGGTGGTCATCGGGCGATGGAATTTGAGATGCGCTTGAACGGGGCGTCTTATGAAGAGGTTGCGCGGGCAGGCGGCGGCATCATTTCGACCGTAACAGCAACACGGCGCGCTACCGAAGATGAATTGGTTGCGGACGCACTGCCAAGGCTGGATGCGATGATCGCCGAAGGCGTTTGTACCGTCGAAATCAAGTCGGGATATGGTCTGAACACCGATGTCGAGTTGCGGATGCTGCGCGCGGCGCGGCGTTTGGCGGATCTGCGGCCGGTGACGATCAAAACGACTTACCTTGGCGCACATGCGGTGCCGCCCGAATATGCCGGGCGCGACGATGCCTATATTGCCGAAGTCTGCCTCCCCGCGTTGCGCGCAGCCCATGCTGAAGGGCTGGTGGATGCCGTGGACGCCTTTTGCGAGGGGATCGCCTTTTCGCCAACGCAGGTTGCTCAGGTCTTTGCTGTAGCTCAAGCATTGGACTTACCCATCAAGATTCATGCTGAGCAATTATCCAACTTTGGGGGGGCCAAGATGGCGGCAGGCTATGGTGCGCTCTCTGCCGACCACATCGAATATCTTGACGAGGATGGGGCTGCAGCCTTGGCTGCGGCAGGGACAACGGCTGTGATCCTTCCTGGCGCCTTCTATACGCTGCGCGAAACGCAAATGCCGCCGATTGACCTGCTGCGCAAATATCATGTGCCTATGGCGGTAGCCACTGACGCCAATCCCGGTTCTTCGCCGATGACGTCCATTTTGCTGGCGATGAACATGGCATCGACCCTGTTTCGCATGACACCTCAGGAAGCACTTGTCGGGGCCACACGCAACGCCGCACGCGCGCTTGGTCTTTCGGATCGCGGCATGATCGCACCGGGCCTGCGTGCAGATATTGCGGTCTGGAATGCACAACACCCGGCAGAGCTTGCCTACCGGATCGGGTTCAACCCGCTTCACACGCGCATTTTTGGAGGTGAATTTTGGCCACGATGATTTTGACGCCGGGGGCGGTCACACTGAACGACCTGTCTTACGTGTTTCGCGAAGAGGCGGCTGTTACACTTGATCTGTCGTGCAGGGATGCGGTCGAAAATGCAGCGGCCAAGATCGCAAAGGCCGCGCGGGGGAATACTCCGGTTTACGGCGTCAACACGGGCTTTGGTAAACTGGCAAGTATCAAGATCGAAAATAAAGACACGGCAACGCTTCAGCGTAACCTGATCTTGTCCCATTGTTGCGGTGTGGGAGAACCGATTTCGCGCGCCCACGCGCGGCTTATTATGGTGCTCAAGCTTTTGTCCTTGGGGCGTGGTGCTTCGGGCGTGCGGTGGTCGCTAATCGAAATGCTGCAAAATATGCTGGCGCGCGGTGTGACGCCGGTTATTCCTGCCCAGGGCTCGGTTGGGGCGTCAGGCGATTTGGCCCCGCTTGCGCATATGGCCGCTGTGATCATCGGCGAGGGCGAGGCGGAAATTCAGGGCACTGTAATGAAGGGCTGCGACGCACTGGACAAGGCCGGGCTAGAGCCCATCCCGCTGGGCCCCAAAGAAGGATTGGCGTTCATCAACGGCACGCAATTCTCAACCGCTTTCTCGCTTAGCGGCTTGTTCATGGCATGGGAGGCCGCGCAGGCCGCGCTAGTAACCTCGGCTATGTCAACTGACGCAATCATGGGGTCCACCGCACCGTTGCAGCAAGAGATCCACGCGCTACGCGGTCATCGCGGCCAGATTGAGGCCGCAGCTACAATGCGTGCGCTTCTGGATGGCTCGCAAATCCGAGAAAGCCATCGCGATGGTGACACCCGCGTTCAAGATCCCTACTGCATCCGCTGCCAGCCGCAAGTGACCGGCGCCGCGATGGATGTCTTGCGCCAGGCGGCTGCGACGCTTCGGATTGAGGCCAATGCCGCAACAGACAATCCGCTGGTCTTGGTCGAGGCTGACATGATCGTGTCGGGCGGTAATTTCCATGCAGAGCCCGTAGGCTTCGCCGCTGATATGATCGCGCTTGTGATCTCTGAGATTGGAGCCATTGCGCAAAGGCGAGTGGCGCTCATGGTCGATCCGACCTTGTCCTTTGATTTGCCGCCGTTCCTGACGCCATACCCCGGCCTGAATTCGGGCTATATGATTGCCGAGGTCACGACGGCGGCTTTGATGTCTGAAAACAAGCATCTCGCTAACCCTTGCGTGACTGACTCGACCCCGACTTCGGCCAATCAAGAAGACCATGTGTCAATGGCGGCGCACGGGGCGTACCGGCTGCAACAGATGCTGCGCAATCTGCATTCTATTCTCGGGGTTGAGCTGCTTTGTGCAGCCCAAGGTGTCGAGTTCCGTGCGCCGCTGTCCACAAGCGAGTCACTCTCAAAATGTATTTCGCGGCTCCGCAAAGACGTGGCCACATTGGGTGAGGATCGGTATCTGGCGCCCGATATCCTCGCGGCCTCCCAGTTGATCTCGTCAGCGGAACTGCCAAAGCTCTCGCGAGTGGCAATGCCGGCTCTCGAGGTATGAACGTCTTTGACGTGATTGTTGGCGACAGCCCGGTGGTGCTTGCGCAGCCCCATGGCGGCACCTTTGTGCCAGATGATGTGATGAAGCGGTTGAACCCAATTGGGCAGACCCTGTCTGATACCGATTGGCACATTGCCCAGCTATATGATGGGTTGCTCAATGGGGCGACGGTTATCAAATCTAACGTGCATCGCTATGTCATTGATGCCAACCGCGACCCGGCAGGTGCATCGCTTTATCCAGGGCAGAACACGACCACGCTATGTCCGTTAACGGACTTTGATGGGCATAAAATCTGGCTGGCCGGAGAGGCTCCGCAGGAGGCTGAGATCAAGGCCCGGTGCGTGGCCTATCACGCTCCTTATCATGATGCGATAGCGCAAGAGCTGCTGCGCGTTAAGGCGCGGCACGGGGTGGCCTTGCTTTTTGATTGCCACTCAATTCGGTCCGACATCCCATTCCTCTTTGATGGTATTCTGCCGGTTTTTAACATTGGCACCTACGCAGGCACCACGTGTGCGACTGAGATCGAGCAAACGGTCAAAGCCTGCTGCGACGCTGCACTCGGTTTTGACACGGTCCTGAACGAGCGTTTCAAAGGTGGATGGACGACCCGCAACTATGGTCAACCTTCTTTGGGCGTTCACACCATCCAGATGGAATTGGCGCAGCGCGCGTATATGGATGAAACCGCCCCTTGGACGTACCGCCAGGGCCGGGCCACAAGGCTACGTCTGGTTTTGGCCGAAGTATTGAATACGCTGGATAATCTCGCCCGCAGTGGCGCGCTTGCCAAAAAAGGAGTCTGAAATGCATGATCGTCAGAATGCGCGTGATGTTTACCCGCCAACGGGCCCCGAACTTAATGCCAAGAGTTGGCAGACGGAGGCGCCTTTGCGCATGTTGATGAACAATCTGCACCCCGATGTTGCTGAGAACCCGCATGAGCTGGTTGTTTATGGTGGAATTGGTCGCGCGGCCCGCACATGGTCAGATTTTGACACCATGGTTGCGACGCTGAAGGATCTTGAAGCCGACGAGACGATGATCGTTCAATCGGGGCGCCCTGTTGCAGTGATCAAGACCCACTCCGATGCGCCGCGTGTCTTAATCGCTAACTCAAACCTTGTGCCCCATTGGGCAACTTGGGATCACTTCAACGAGCTCGATAAAAAAGGTCTGGCAATGTATGGTCAGATGACCGCGGGATCGTGGATTTACATTGGCAGTCAGGGCATCGTCCAAGGCACCTATGAGACCTTTATGGAGGCCGGACGTCAGCACTACGGCGGTGAGCTGACAGGGAAATGGATCCTCACGGGCGGTCTGGGTGGGATGGGCGGCGCGCAGCCGCTCGCGGCCGTCATGGCGGGTGCATGTTGTTTGGCGGTAGAATGTAACCCAGAGTCAATCGATTTTCGGCTGCGCACCAAATACGTCGATGAACGCGCTGACACGCTTGATGAAGCCCTTGCGATGATTGATCGGTGGACCAAATCGGGTGAGGCGAAATCCGTCGGCCTGTTGGGCAATACGGCTGACATTTTTCCAGAGCTTGTAAAGCGCGGCCTGCGTCCTGACATGGTCACAGATCAAACTTCGGCGCATGATCCGATCAATGGCTATTTGCCGCAAGGCTGGACGATGGCGCAGTGGCGCAACGCGCGCGAAAGCGATCCTAAAGCGGTTGAAAAGGCGGCGCGCGCGTCAATGAAGACCCATGTGAAAGCCATGTGCGACTTCCATTCAGCAGGCGTGCCGACGTTTGATTATGGCAATAACATCCGACAAGTCGCGCTAGACGAAGGGTTAAAGAACGCCTTCGATTTTCCCGGCTTTGTGCCCGCTTATATTCGACCGCTATTTTGCCGCGGCGTAGGCCCGTTCCGCTGGGTCGCGCTATCAGGTGATCCGGAGGATATCTACAAAACTGACGCTAAAGTAAAAGAGCTTGTGGGCGACCCGCATCTGCACAATTGGCTCGATATGGCTCGCGAGCGGATCAGCTTTCAGGGGTTGCCCGCGCGCATTTGCTGGGTCGGCCTTGGGGTGCGTCACAAACTGGGCTTGGCATTCAACGAGATGGTGCGGACAGGTGAACTGTCGGCCCCTGTTGTCATCGGGCGTGACCATCTGGATAGCGGTTCTGTGGCATCGCCAAACCGCGAAACGGAGTCCATGAAAGACGGCTCAGATGCGGTATCGGATTGGCCGCTTTTGAATGCCCTTATCAACACCGCGTCAGGGGCTACGTGGGTGTCTATCCATCACGGCGGCGGCGTAGGCATGGGTTTTAGTCAACATGCAGGAATGGTCATTTGTGCGGATGGTACGGATGAGGCCGCCACGCGGCTGGAACGTGTCTTGTGGAATGATCCGGCATCAGGTGTCTGGCGTCACGCAGATGCGGGCTATGAGGATGCCGTGAATTGCGCCCGAGAACAGGGGCTGAGGCTGCCGACGATCCTTGGCAATTAAAGTCGCGCCATTTGCTTTGGCTCTGGAGCATCAGTTTGGTGTCCCAGTGTCCGCTCTGAGCAGATGAAAATGGAGCTTGTGGGCGCAAGCGACTAAGCTACCTCAAACGAACGCGAGTTGGAGAGAGATATGTATTTACGCAATTGCTGGTACGTCGCGGGTTGGAGCAAAGACTACGAACATACTCTCAAGGCGCAGAAACTGCTGGGCGAAAATATTGTGTTCTACAGGCAATGTGACGGCGCACCAGCCGCGCTCGAGGATGCCTGCCCGCACCGCAAATTGCCGCTTTCTATGGGGCAGCTTGAAGGGGATCATGTGGTCTGTGGCTATCACGGACTGACCTTTGATTGCACCGGCAACTGTATCGATTCCCCCACCCAGCGCGGCATGACCCCCCGACGCGCGGTTGTCAGGTCCTACCCCGTCGTGGATCGCTATCGCCTGCTCTGGATCTGGATGGGCGATCCGGAAAAGGCCAATCCGGATGAGATCTTTGAGATCGAGAATTTCGACAATCCGGACTGGGGCTATACAGATGGTGGCATGCTTTCGATTGAATGCAATTACCTGTGGGTCGTCGATAACCTACTTGATCCCAGCCACGTGGCTTGGGTGCATGTGACGTCCTTTGGCGGCGGCGGCACGGGCGATCAACCGCTCGATATGGAAAAGACTGACCGCGGCGTGATCGTCTCGCGTTGGATCTATGATCAGCCACCCTCGCCGTATTATAAAAACCTCGTGAGGTTTGAGGGCACTTGCGACCGTAAACAACATTATGAGATGTGCGTGCCTGCAATTGCGCTCAACAAATCGGTCTATACGCCCACGGGTACGGGTGGACCTGACAAGCCCGCCGTCGCCGATACCTACGTTAATATTTCTTACAACTTCATGACGCCGGTGGATGAGAACAATACGCAATATATCTGGTTCCAGCACCGCAACACCGACCCATGTGACAAGGCCATCTCTAAGCAAATGAACGATGGCGCGATCATGGCCTTTAACGAGGACAAGGAAATCCTTGAAGCGGTTCACAAGGGGATGGACGCGATGACTACGCCTCACATTGACCTTGGACTGGACTTGGGCGCTAAGACGTTTCGATTGCGATTGCAGCGGCTCATCGATGCCGAACAGAAAGATACAGAACACGCCTAACCCAAGGCCCTTTGTCGAAGCGTTTCGAGATGGGCAAATAGATCATCCGCAGTTTTCCAACTGACTTGCATCTTTTCAGCGTCACTTAAGTCTGCGGGCACGACAGCGTGGCCATAGGGATCGTCTTTGAAGATCGGATAGTCGGACCCCAGCATTATGCGATCTGCGCCAAACACTTTTACCGCCGCCTCTAACGCCCGTGGCCCTAGCGAGGCGCAATCATACCATAAGCGGCGCAAACGCTCTGTCGGGAAAGGCTCATTGGGGTTGCGGTGCCGCGCGATGCTCTCGATCCGCTCAAATATGAACGGTAACGTCCCGCCAAGATTGACGATCTGGAACGTGATGTTGGGGTATTCGTCCAGCATATCCGAGAGGATCACAGTCAGCGCAGCCTGCGACGCACTGGATTGCAAATCCACAGCGGAGAGCCGGTATTGCACGTTGTCCGCAGGCCGGGCAGGGGGCTCCTGGCCGACTTTCAGTCCCGGATGCAGCATAATGTGACAGCCGTATTCATTGGCCGCCGCCAGAAGAGGTCGCAACTCATCAGCTTCTTCCAGCGAATTGAAATAGTTCGAGGGCAGGATAATACCGGGAAGACCAAGATCGCGCCGGATACGCCTCACCTCGGCGCAGGCAAGATCCATGTCGTCGAGCGGAACGCCCGCCAATCCTATCAGCACGCCATCCGTCTCATGCGTGAGCTGCGCCAAATAGTCATTGTACGCTGAGATGGCCGTAGCGATTTCGTGCGCGGGCATCAGATCAACTCCCAAGGCGCCCGGAAACGTCAACATACGGTGCGTTAGTCCAGCGGCCTTCATCTCGGCCAATCCAACGCGATAGTCGTGGTAATGCTCGGTGAAAGGAAATTCGCCATTCATAGCAACCATCACGGTCACACCATCGCCGCGCGTGCGCAGATACGGGCGCTTTTTCCGAGCGCGCAACGTATCCACCAGGCCCCCACCGTAGAAATGCGAGTGCATGTCGATGCGACGGCTATCGATGGTCATCTGGATGACTCCCTTGCGCGGACAGACCAGTTATATCACTGACTTCAAGTCAGGTTTCAAATTGGCAAACGCTAGCCTGAACGAGCGACGTCTGGCGCTCGATCAAGAAACCGCGTTTTTGCCAAAAAAAACCGCGGCGCTTTGTCCAAACGCCGCGGTCTCACCACGCAGTATGTGATTTCTATACTTTGGCGCCCTTATAGGCCCCATTTCGCAGCAGTGGTTTCAAAAAAGCCGCGCGTTTTCTGCAGTTCAACCCAGCTGTTCACATAGTTGATCCATACTTGATCTGTCTGTGGCAAAAGCATCGCGATGGGTGTTGGTGCGCGCGCTTCAGTCGTCTCGATCTGACGCAAGTTCGGGAACTTAGCCAACAAAGTGGCACCTTCGATGTTTGACGTGATGAATACATCTGAACGACCTGACAGGACCTCTTGGAACCCGATAGCAGGCGCTTCTACGACAGTAATTTCGGCGTCTGGGAACCATTCGCGCGAGCTTTTCTCAAAGGTGGTTCCCAGTGTGGCGGCGACTTTTACGTCGGGCAAATTGATCGAGTCCCAGCCGTTGAAGCGGTCGATTTTGTCTGCGGTGGTAAAGGGCAATATCTCAACCGAGATATAGCTGTTGGAATAACCAGCTGCTTTCAAGCGCGCAGGGCTGATTGAGGCAGAACCCGTGATGTGATAATTTCCTGCGACCACACCATTGACGAGCGTCTTCCAGTCAGTCGGCACAAACTCAAGCTCAACGCCAAGGTCTGCGGCCAGTTGGGTCATGACATCTACGTCGTATCCGACGTATGAATTGGTGGCAGGATCGCGGACCGACATTGGGTTCCAGTCACCGGTTGTACCTACTTTTAGAACACCATTGCTCAGAATGTCATTCAATGCGGATTGGGCGTTGGCTGGCGCGCCAATCAGCGTCGTCATACAGGCCGCCACCAGGCCCAGCTTTTTCAAAAGTCGCATAAAGTTTCCCCAATTTAGGTCATTTTGTTAGAAGCAAACGAATTATGTCTATACATTACGTATTTCGTATAGAGCCATATCAAATATCAAGTGTTAATGACTCTGAGGAAAGTTTCAAGGAGTGGCTCATGTCGAATAAAAGCAAAGCGATTGAAATTTATGCGCTTAACAAATGGTATGGGTCCTATCAGGCGCTAAAGGATATAAATCTGACGGTTGACCACGGCGAACGCATTGTCGTTTGCGGCCCCTCAGGATCAGGCAAGTCTACTCTGATCCGATGCGTGAATTCCCTTGAAGTGCACGATTCTGGCCAGATTATTGTCGATGAGATCGAGATGAAGGACGACGAGTCTATTCATGAGATCCGATCCGAAGTTGGTATGGTTTTTCAGCAATTCAACCTGTTCCCACATCTGACCATTCTCCAAAATCTGACGCTGGGCCCGATCAAGGCTCGCGGCATGTCCAAGGTGGACGCCGAGGAACGCGCTATGCGATACTTGGAGCGCGTACGCATTCCTGATCAGGCACATAAAAAGCCAAGTGAGCTATCGGGCGGCCAGCAACAGCGCGTAGCGATCGCAAGATCGCTCTGCATGGAGCCCAAGATCATGCTGTTTGATGAGCCAACGTCTGCGCTTGACCCAGAAATGATTTCGGAAGTCCTCGATGTGATCGTTGATCTGGCCGAGGATGGGATGACGATGATTTGCGTGACTCACGAGATGGGCTTCGCTCGGCGCGCTGCCGACAGGATGATCTTTATGGATCATGGGGAAATCATCGAAACCGGAAAACCCGAAGAGTTCTTCGAGGCTCCAAAATCAGAACGCTGCCGGAAATTCCTCAGCCAAATCTTGCAGCACTAGGGGCGCCAATATGACTCTCAAAACCTCAATCGCTCTCGCGTGCATCTTGTTCGTCGCGGGCTGTAGCGCCGCACCCGGAGCCTGGGGCTGGTACGTTATCGATCCCAGGACAACCTCTGGATACAACAATATCAGGTTCCTGCTGAACGGCTTCGGTGCGACAATTTTGTTGTCGCTTATTGCCGCGTCCCTATCGATGGTAATCGGTTTGCTTGTCGCCCTTCCGGGGATGTCATCCAATCGATGGCTTCGGTATCCATCGCGTATCTATATCGAATTTATTCGGGCCATCCCCCTGCTTCCAATGCTCTTTTGGGTCTTTTACGGGCTTCCTGTCGTACTGAAATCAATCGGGATCAGTGTCAGTATTGATGCTTTCTGGGGTGCCATTATTACGCTGGCGATCTCAGACAGTGCGTTTACCGCCGAAATTTATCGCGCGGGTATTCAGTCGATCAATAAAGGCCAGACGGAGGCCGCGAAGACCGTGGGTTTGAACTATGCACAGACCATGCGCTATGTCGTCATGCCGCAGGCGATCAAACGCATCCTGCCGCCGCTCGCCAACCAGTTCATCTATATCGTAAAAATGTCAGCTTTCGCCTCGGTCATCGGGATGCAGGAACTGACGCGCAGGGCGAACGAGTTGGTGGTGACCGAGTACCGCCCACTGGAAATCTACTCACTGCTGATCCTCGAATACCTGGTTCTGGTCTTGATCATCAGCTTCTTTGTGCGGTGGTTGGAGCGTAAGATGGGCTCGGACGAAAGCAAATAGCTACTCGACAAATGACAGGTAATCGGCAGCCAGGGCATCGGCCGCTGATTTTAGCAGCAATATCCCATGTTCTGGCCGCGCGAGCCCAGAATGGGACCCAACCCGACCATCAGGAAAGTCACGGCGATGTGCCTCAGGCGCCCCATGCCGGTCCCCGGCATGCGCCCGAATATAGTCTTGGGTCAGTTTGCGAGGCGCCGCCAGATCGGGAGCTTCAATACGTCGATGCGTATGCTGTGTGATCGACACCTCGGACGGCGTCGCGTGCATGCCTTCCCAATCGCCGTACCATTCACTGCGCAATGCGTTGACGCTTTCAAAATCCCACCAGCTGCGAATGCGCACCTCTGCGTTGGTCCTGCCCGCGGCCTCGCGCAGGGGCGCGAGATTGGCACCATGACCATTCAAAATATAAATCTTGTTCAACCCATGATGCGCCAGACTAGATATCACCTGAAGCACAAGCTCAGTGTACACCTCGATACTCAACGAGACTGTTCCGGGAAATCCCATATTAAACGGGGCCGGCGCATAAGCCAATTCAGGGGCCACAATGGCCCCACATTGATCCGCGGCACGCCACGAAATTTCGCGTGCACAGATGGCGTCAGTGCCAATCAAGCCAATTGGCCCATGCTGCTCAATCGAGCCGGTTGGCAGAATGACGCCTTGTCGCGACGCAATATACGTTTCAACTTCAAGCCAGGTCATGTTTTCAAGTTTCATGCACTTGGCTATCCCGCAGTCCTACCAAAGAGAAAGTGAAATCATGAACTGGACCAAATTTTTGGGTGAAACCGCCGCTCGTATAGGGGTGCTGCAAAAAGAAACGCCAGATATGTTTGTAGGGTTCAATGCCATGTCTGTCGCAGCCAAGAAGTCGGGTGCGTTGGACGAGAAAACCAAAGAGTTGATCGCGCTAGGCATCGCAATTTCAACCCGGTGCGACAGCTGCATTGGCTTTCATATCAAATCATTGGTTCGGCTGAAGACAACCCGCGAAGAGCTGTGTGAGGCCCTTGCGATGATCGGCTATATGGGTGGCGGACCATCGATTGCTTTTGGCGCAAAAGCGCTCGAGGCCTACGACGAGTTTTCTGGCCGGTAAGTGAACTGGGGCGGCGCCGGCACTATCTTTGGCGTGCCGTTACTCGCGAAGGGGAGGTGCTGGCAAGCTTCGTCAAGAAGACACGGGATCCAAAGACAGGATTGAAATTGGCATTGTCAGATTAAACTCACCTGCTAGAGTTTGGGAGAGGAATTTCGGCTGCTTTCGCGTCACGCTGCTTGATGACTATTAAGCAAATAAAGGAAATACGTCCGAGCCTAAACCCTCAGGACGGTGGGAGAACGAGCAGATCTGTTTAATTTGATACTGCCATTTCGGTTGTTCAAGCGGGTGTGTTTACGCGTGCGATGACTGGAAAACCAACCGACGGCACCCGACTAGCTAAGAGATATAAAATGACCAACGAATACGCCGAAAAACGCAACCTACCAGGGGGCCTTTACGACCCGCGCAACGAACATGATGCATGTGGTCTTGGCTTCATCGCGAATATCAAGGGAGTTAAATCCCACAAAATCATCGTGGATGGCATTCAGATTCTCGAGAATCTCGAGCATCGAGGAGCCACTGGCGCCGATCCGTTGATGGGCGATGGTGCAGGCATTCTGGTCCAGATCCCGCACGACTTTCTGGCCGATGAATGCCTCGGACTGGGATTCGAACTTCCAAAAGCGGGCGACTACAGCCTTGGGTTCTTCTTCATGCCCCAGGAAGTTGCTTTGCAAGATCAGATCAAGCTCACTATCGAACGCATCGCCGAGAGTGCTGATCAAAAGGTGATCGGTTGGCGGTCGGTTCCAACCGACAATACCAGCCTGTCTTTAGACCCGGAAATCATGGCAGCCGAACCTGCTCATTGGCAGGTTTTCTGTGCTCGGCCTGCGGGGTTGAGCGATGACGATTTCGAGCGGTGCATCTATGTCTTGCGCCGCGAAATCTCAAACGCAGTCATCGAGGCGCTTGGCAGTCGCGAAGATGTCTATCCCGTGTCAATGTCGGCGCGCACGGTCGTCTACAAGGGCATGTTCCTGGCCGATCAACTGTACCCTTATTTCGCGGACCTTCGCGACGAGCGGTTTGTCTCAGCACTTGCAATGGTGCACCAGCGGTTTTCGACCAACACGTTCCCGTCCTGGAAGCTGGCGCATCCCTACCGGATGGTTGCTCATAACGGTGAGATCAACACGCTACGCGGCAATGTGAACTGGATGGCTGCGCGCCAGTCGACGCTTTCATCCGACCTGTTTGGCGACGATATCAAAAAGATCTGGCCGGTTTCTTATGAGGGGCAGTCCGACACCGCCTGTTTCGACAATGCGCTGGAGCTGCTTTTTCAGGGGGGTTACTCGCTGCCCCATGCGATGATGATGCTCATACCCGAGGCCTGGGCCGGCAATCCGTTGATGGATGAGCAGCGACGGGCGTTCTACGAATACCATGCCGCGATGATGGAACCCTGGGATGGCCCCGCTGCAATTGCGTTTACGGATGGGCGCCAGATTGGTGCCACGCTAGATCGCAACGGGTTACGCCCAGCCCGCTATTTCGTATTGGACAACGACACCGTCGTTCTTGCTTCGGAAGCAGGCACATTGCCATTTGACGAGGGTAAGGTGGTGACCAAGTGGCGGCTTCAGCCTGGCAAAATGCTTTTGATCGACCTGGAAAAGGGCGTCATCGTTTCGGATGAAGAGATAAAAGAGCAGCTTTGCAGCGCCAATCCTTATGACCAGTGGCTCAAGAACACGCAGATTGTTCTGGAAGACCTTCGCGGGCTGAAATCCTCGCCACGCAAGTATCAGGGTCAGGATCTGCTCGATGCGCAGCAGGCCTTTGGATACACTCAGGAAGATATCAAACTGTTGATGACGCCGATGGCGACGACCGGGCAAGAGGCGCTTGGGTCCATGGGCACGGACACGCCGATTTCTGCGATGTCGAGCAAGGCCAAACTGCTTTACACTTACTTCAAACAGAACTTCGCACAGGTGACCAATCCTCCGATCGACCCGATCCGCGAAGAATCTGTGATGAGCCTGGTGTCCTTCATTGGGCCGCGCGCCAACCTGCTTGACCACAAGCATCTGTCTAAGAAAAAGCGGTTGGAAGTGCGGCAGCCGATCCTGCGGAATTCCGATTTGCAGAAGATTCGTGATATCAGCGATATCGGTGACAACCAGTTCATGTCGCGTGTGCTGGATACCACCTTCGACGTCGAGCGAGGCCCAGACGGCATGCAGATCTGCCTTCACCGGCTGTGCGATGCTGCTGAGAAGGCAGTGCAAAGCGGTGACAACATCATCATCCTGTCGGACCGCCAGTTCAACCAACAGCGTGTTGCTGTCCCGGCGCTGCTCGCGACAGCGGCGGTGCATCATCACCTGATCAAGAAAGGTCTGCGCACCTCTGTCGGGCTGGTCGTCGAATCCGCTGAACCGCGCGAAGTCCATCATTTTGCGGTTCTGGCCGGGTACGGCGCCGAGGCGATCAACCCCTATCTGGCGTTCGAGACGCTGGCCGATATGCACGCCAGGGACGCCTTTCCGCCAGAAGTCGACGAACATGAAGTCATCCAGCGTTATATCAAATCCATCGACAAGGGGTTGCTTAAGGTAATGTCGAAAATGGGCATCTCGACCTATCAGTCTTATTGCGGGGCACAAATTTTTGACGCCATCGGTCTCGCGTCGGATTTCGTAAGCCAGTATTTTACCGGGACGGCCAGCCAGATTGAAGGCATCGGATTGGGCGAGTTTGCGGTTGAGACCGTTCGCCGCCATCAGGAAGCTTACGGCGATGTGCCGGTTCTTCGTCACTCTCTGGATGTCGGCGGCGACTACGCCCTGCGACAACGCGGCGAGGCCCACGCCTGGACATCTGACGAGGTAAGCAACCTTCAGCACGCGGTCCGTGGCAACAGCCAAGACAAATACCGTGCCTACGCGAAATCGATCAATGAACAGCAGCAGCGGCTTTTGACGATCCGCGGTATGTTCCGCCTGCGCCCTGCCGAAGAAACCGGACGCAAGCCGCTGGAGCTTTCGGAAGTTGAGCCCGCACTGGATATCGTTAAACGATTTGCAACCGGGGCCATGTCCTATGGCTCGATCTCGGCGGAAGCACATGAAAACCTTGCGATCGCGATGAACCGGATCGGCGGAAAATCCAATACCGGCGAAGGCGGCGAAGAGGTCGAGCGCTTTACGCCGATGGCAAACGGCGACAGCAAGCGCTCGGCGATCAAGCAGGTTGCCTCTGGCCGCTTCGGTGTAACGACGGAATACTTGGCCAATTCTGACATGATCCAGATCAAGATGGCGCAGGGAGCCAAGCCCGGCGAAGGCGGTCAGCTGCCCGGCCATAAAGTCGATGCGGTGATCGCAAAGGTGCGCCACTCAACAATTGGCGTCGGGCTGATTTCACCACCGCCGCATCATGATATCTATTCGATCGAGGATTTGGCGCAGCTGATCTATGATCTCAAAAACGTCAATCCGCGTGCAGATATCTCGGTGAAACTCGTCTCAGAAGTCGGTGTAGGTACGGTTGCCGCCGGTGTAGCCAAGGCCCGAGCGGATCACGTGACAATCTCCGGAATGGAGGGAGGGACAGGTGCAAGTCCACTCACATCCATCAAACATGCCGGTTCTCCTTGGGAGATCGGGCTTGCCGAGACGCACCAGACCCTGCTGCGCAACAAATTGCGTTCGCGGATCGCTGTGCAGGTGGATGGCGGATTGCGTACGGGACGAGATGTGGTCATAGGCGCATTGCTGGGTGCTGATGAGTTCGGATTTGCGACTGCGCCGCTGGTCGCCTCTGGCTGCATCATGATGCGAAAGTGTCACCTGAACACCTGCCCAGTGGGTGTCGCAACCCAGGACCCGGTGCTGCGCAGACGCTTTACCGGCCAGCCTGAGCATGTGATCAATTTCTTCTTCTTCGTGGCCGAAGAAGTCCGGGAGCTCATGGCCGCGCTCGGTTTTGCCACCATGGACGAAATGATCGGCCAGCTTAGTGTGTTGGATCGCGATCGGGCTATCGACCACTGGAAGGCGCGGGGCTTGGATTTCAGCAAGTTGTTCTTCGATCCCGAGATGGGCGAGGATGTGCCGATCTATCACTGCGAATCCCAAGTACATCATATCGACGATGTACTGGACCGCGAATTCATCCGCCTCGCTCAGCCCGCGTTGGAAAACCGCGAACCCGTTAAGCTGGATATGAAGATTGCAAACCGGAACCGTTCTGTCGGGGCGATGTTGTCGGGTGAAATTGCCAAACGCTATGGGCATGCAGGGCTACCGGATGACACCATCCATATCAAGTTGACCGGTACGACCGGACAGGCGTTCGGTGCCTGGGTTTCGCGCGGTGTCACGTTGGAGGTCGAGGGCGAAGGCAACGACTATATCGGTAAGGGGCTGTCCGGCGGCAGGTTGATCATTTACCCGCCAAAGAGTGCCGTTCAGATCGACCCAAGCGAGTCGATCATTGCTGGTAACACCGTGCTTTACGGCGCCATCGAGGGTGAATGCTATTTGCGCGGTGTGGCTGGCGAGCGGTTTGCGGTGCGCAACTCTGGGGCCACTGCGGTTGTCGAAGGAGTTGGCGATCATGGCTGCGAATACATGACTGGCGGCGTTGTGGCGGTTCTGGGTTACACCGGGCGTAACTTCGCTGCGGGAATGTCCGGCGGTATCGCTTATGTATTGGACGAGGACGGCACCTTTGCCAGTCGGTGCAACCTGGCCATGGTCGAGTTGGAACCTGTGCCCGAAGAAGACAACCTGATGGAATCCCAGCACCATATCGGCGGTAATATCGAACACCATGGCCGGGTCGATGTGTCCAATGACATGACCCAACATGATGACGAGCGCTTGCGCCAGTTGATTGAAAACCATCGGTACTACACCGGCTCAAAACAAGCCGCCCACATACTGGAAAACTGGGAAGAGTTTCGTCCGAAATTCGTGAAAGTCATGCCCACGGAATACCGCCGGGCCCTCGAAGAGATCGAAACAGCGCAGATGGCCGCTAATCCGGCGGCGTGATCAACAACTCAAGGCACGCTGTGGCGTCCGAAGCGGAGTAAGAAATTATGGGTAAAGTGACAGGCTTTCTTGAGGTCGACAGGCAGGACAGAAAATACCGCCCCGCCTCTGACCGCACGCGTAGCTACAAAGAATTCATAATTCCCCTGCCAGAGCAGACGCTGCGCGATCAGGCCAGCCGGTGCATGGACTGCGGCATTCCTTTTTGTCACGATCAGAAAGGTCTGAAGGGGTGTCCGGTGGACAACCAGATCCCGGACTGGAACAATCTGGTTTATGATGGGGATTGGCGTGCGGCCTCAGACAACCTGCATTCCACCAACAACTTTCCCGAGTTCACAGGGCGAATTTGTCCGGCTCCCTGCGAAGCCTCCTGTACCTTGAACCTGATAGACAGCCCGGTGACGATCAAGTCCATCGAATGCGCCATTGTAGACAAGGCCTGGGAGAACGGATGGATCGAGCCACAGGTTCCGGTCCACAAAACGGGCAAGAAGATCGCGGTTATTGGCGCTGGGCCAGCCGGTATGGCCGCGGCCCAACAGCTCGCCCGGGCGGGCCACGACGTGCACATTTATGAGAAGACACAGAAAATCGGCGGGCTGATGCGCTATGGGATACCTGATTTCAAGATGGAAAAAACCCATATTGACCGCCGCGCCGTGCAAATGGCTGCAGAGGGCGTCGTGTTTCATCTGGGCGTTCATGTGGGCAAGGATCTCGCTATCGACGCTTTGGTCGATCAACATGATGCCGTCATCCTGTCCGGCGGCGCCGAGAATCCCCGTGATCTGCCAATCGAGGGTCGCGACCTAGAGGGCGTGCATTTTGCGATGGAGTTCCTGCCACAGCAAAACCGCCGCGTTTCTGAAGAGCCGCAAGATGCTGTGCCAATTCTGGCTGGTGGCAAGCATGTGGTCGTCATCGGTGGCGGCGATACCGGATCAGACTGCATTGGTACGTCGATCCGCCAAGGTGCGCTTTCGGTCACGCAGCTTGAAATCATGCCAACGCCGCCGGATCGCGAAAACAAGCTGCTGACCTGGCCCAACTGGCCTTTGAAAATGCGAACGTCTTCCAGTCAGGAAGAGGGTGCGGGCCGCGAATTTTCGGTCATGACCCAACGGTTCGAAGGCGCGAACGATCAGGTTAAGGCATTGCATTGCATCCGCGTCGACGAAAAATTTCAACCCGTCGCAGGCAGCGAGTTCGTTTTGCGCGCTGATCTTGCATTGTTAGCAATGGGCTTCGTGTCTCCAACGATCGAGGGCATGATTGCAGATCTTGGCGTCGAACTCGACGCCCGCCAGAATGTGCTTGCCGACACGACCGCCTACAAAACCAGCCATGACAAAGTCTGGACCGCTGGTGACATGCGGCGTGGCCAGTCGCTTGTGGTCTGGGCGATCCGCGAAGGCCGCCATTGTGCGCACGCTGTCGATAAGGCTTTGATGGGTAAGTCTGCCTTGGCAGTATAGAGGTATTCGCCTGAACAGACTTTTGGGTGGTGTCATGTGTAGACGTATATGGCCCCTGACGTCACGGTCAGCGCAAAGCCAAATCTAAACCGCGGCGTCAGTTGGTCTCGACCCGCTCAACCTGGCAATGCGGTGACTTGCCCATCTGCGATAAGCTGTTTGAACGCGCGGTATGTGTCTTCGATACCGTCCTGCACAGAGACATGTGGATATTTCGGGACACTAGCCCAAAGAGGGGCCTCGTCTAAATCAGCTGGAAATGGAAATGGATCGCCCTTGGCGGTCACGGCCATGCCACTGTCCAAACCCCGCAGAATGCTCAGTCCGTTTTCGATCGTCTCGCAACGCCCGTTAAGATCAAATACCGATGCGCTTTCACCTGCTTGGCTGACCGCTGCGATAAAAGCCGCCGCTGCTTCCCCCGCATATAGCCAGCTGTATGAGCCTGTATATGGGATCTCAAATGGAAGCCCCATTGCGGCGGCCTGTATGCCGGCCGTGTTCAAAGAGCTCATCCCCTGATCCCGTGCCACACCATAAACAACGTTCGGGCGAAGACCTATCGAGGGAACTTCCCAATCGTTCCAATAAACATAAGCCGTATTTTCATTGGCCAATTTGTACGCGCCGTAAAGAGTTTCCTTGTAAGGTCCACCAGGCGGGAACGATACCGATGCGATGGATGAAGCATAGGTTGTGCGTTTGATCTCTGCATGACGCGCAGCTTCTAGCATATTGATGGTGCCTTCCACATTTACGCGAGCACCGAGCGCTGGGTTTGCGGCGCAAAACGGCACTTGAAGTCCAGCCAGATGAATAATTGTCCGGATCCCGTGCGATTTGACAACTTCCGCGACACGTGTGGCATCGGTGACATCCAGGACTTCCCAAGTCAGGGCGCCTGCCGCATCCGCGCCCATCACCAGCGATGGGCGGGTGCGGTCATCCTGCAAATCGGCAGCAACGCAGGGCACGCCAGAGCGGCTGAGAATAGCAACGGTCCAAGCGCCGATGCATCCACCTGCACCGGTCACCAGTATCGGTCCGTCAAAACGGTCGGCTGAAACAAGGAATCTGTCAGTCAAGAAGTTCATAGCTATTCTCCTTACAAATGGTCGAATTGTCTAATGAAGTGTGCGGGGCTTTGGATGGATTTTGCAAGAGTGACCTGCCCCCCCCCGAACCTTCCCTCA
>NZ_CALJXO010000089.1:0-17483 GCF_937988555.1 uncultured Boseongicola sp.
GGTATTTGATAGCCTTGCCCCGGACGATCAGCTGGTGCTCAAGGCCGCGAGTGTCATCGGCGTTGAGTTTGCCGCTGAAGTTCTGGCTGCAATTTTTCCCGAGGCGAACGAGGATGGCGAGTTGCAGGACCAGCTCGCCAAGTTGCGCGCTTTGGACGTGCTGATCCAGATATCCTCTGAACCGTTGAGCTATCGCTTTGCCGACCCAATACTCCGTAACTCAGCTTACGAACTCATGCTGTTTGCCCAAAGACGACAACTCCATCGTACATTGGCCGAGCATCTTCTGGAAACAGACGAGGAACCGCCATATGCAGAAATTGCTTTCCATTGGGAAGCGTCCGATGACATCCCCAAAGCGGTGAGCTATCTTGAAAAAGCAGGGATGCAAGCACGCGATCGGGGAGACTTGGAAGGTGCCAGTCAATATTTCAGTGCATCACTCGCGTTGACCCCTTGAGACTGGTTGCAATGATCGGGTCATTCCTCAGTCGTCTGGGAGCGGTTGGTTGAAATCGCTTGAGAAGACCTTGAACCTCAACCCCGGTGAGAAGGGCTTAGCTGGACTGCTGTTCCTCCAATACTTTTGTACCGGCATCGCCTCAGCCTTCACGCAGACCACTGCGTTCACACTTTTCCTGACCGAGTTTGGTGCAGTTCTGCTGCCTTGGACATACATCGCAATGGCGCTCGTCATCAGTGCTCTGACGTTCCTTTATCTTCAGGTAGGGCGTTGGCTGAGCTTTGGGGGGACTTTGACGCTCAACCTTGTCGGCCAGCTCACCATTACGCTTGGATTTGCGGCTGGACTAGCACTTGGTCGACCTCAGTGGCTCGTTTTTGCTTTGCCGGTCCTGTTCCAGATTGCGGTGGTCTTCGGGAACATGGCGTTCTGGTCACTCGCGGGTCGGATCCTGAATGTCCGGCAAGGAAAGCGCCTTTTTGGTCTTGTTGGGGCCGGTGAGTGGCTGGCGATTGTGACGATGGGTTTTTTAATGCCCTTCATTGCTCCGCTTGTCGGGTTGTCCAATCTGCTTTGGCTGGCCGCACTTGGAATGGCGGGAGCGGCGCTGACAATGACGTTTACGCTGCGCCGCTACGGTCACTTACTTGCAGTTTCGGCCAGCTCGGAAAGCCCGCAAGCGGCGCCTCAGCCACCGATGCGATTTTGGGGCAATCGATACATCTGGTCCATCCTTCTACTGACGGTCGCTTGGTGGGTAAGTTTCTTTTTTATCGACAACATCTTCTACCAAGCCGCTTCAGTTCAGTATTCGGACGAAACTGCCTTGGCTGGTTTTTTGGGGATCTATCTGGGCGTGCTGGGTGTCTTGACGTTGCTTAGTAATTTTGTCCTGTCGGGCCGTGTCATGGGACGCTTTGGCTTGCGTGCTAGCCTTTTGATCCTCCCGGTTGGCCTCGCCATCGGCGCCCTGGCTATGTCTGTGGTGGAACTCGCAGCGCTCCCATTCTGGTTCCTGTTCGCCGCAGCAGTTGCGACCAAAGTGTGGAGCGTCGGTGCGGGTTTCTCGATCGACCAATCTGCGCGCTCGATGCTCTATCAACCGCTGCCGCCCAGTCTGCGCACTCGCGTGCAGACGATGGCCGATGGCGTGGCCCAGCCGATTGCGACAGGCTTGGCAGGAGGCGCGTTGTTGATTTTGGGCGCGCTTTATGTCGACCAGTCTGCCCCCCTCATTCTTGGTCTTGTCGTTATCCTTGCCTTTCTTCTGGGCCTCGCAATTGTTGTGGGGCGTTGGTACGTGCGCACGCTGCTTGAGGCGTTGGACCGGCGGTCACTTCGAGCGACCCAGCTTATTTTGACCGATGCAAAAGCAAGAACCGCGCTTCACACCGCTCTCAGAAGTCCGCAACCAGGTACTGTGAGCTATGCTATCCGAGTGCTGACCGATGCCGATCCTGATGGTTTGGCAGCTGAATTACCTGACCTGTTGTCCCATCCAAACACATGGGTTCGACGCGCCGCGCTGGACAGTGTTTCGACCCTGCACCAAACCGGAGCAACGCAAGCTGTCCGCGGTCTATTGTCGATCAGTTCTGAGGCACAGGAGAGAGCGGCTGCAGTGCGTTGCCTTGCGGCACTTGGCGATACCGAGGCAGTGTTGGCACAGATCCATGCGGGAGGACCACTGCTTGTTCGTGCCGCTGCAATCGCTGGACTGTTGGCCGCAAGAGCATCGCCTGAAGCAGCCCTTGCCACACATGAATTGGGACTGATTGTGCAGTCTGAGGACCCGAATGATCAGGTCATTGCCGCTCAGATCATTGGTGAGGGTTTTGCCCCAGATTCTGAAGGTTTGATAAAGAGACTTCTGTCAAGAGATGTCATCGAGATCCGCCGTGCCGCCTTGATTGCGGCAGGCAAGCTGAACAACCCCGCCCTATGGCGCTGCGTGATGGAAGCACTTGATCTTCCAGCCACGACAAATGCAGCGGCAAATGCCCTGATCAACGGCCCCAGCGCGCTGCCGGTTATTCTTTCTGAATTCGCTATCCCCGATTTGCCAATCGACCGGGCACGGCTTCTTGCGATGATCTGCGGGCGCAAGCGTGATCCTGCTGCGATTTTGGCTCTTTGGAACCTTGTCCCCTCGGAAGATGCGCGGCTTAGAAGTGCCGCCCTAACCGCTCTACAGACCATAGGCTTTCGAGCGTCACGCGATGATGGTGCTGCAATACATACAGCTATCCAAAAAGAAATCGCAGCGGCTACAGCCATTGCGGTCAGCATACGCGACATTGGTCGTTCACAAGTGGATGGTCTGATCGTGGAGGGGCTAGAGACCGAATTCGCTGCATGTCGTAGCCGGGTTCTGTCACTTTTGTCGCTTATAGGTGATGCGTCGGCTTTGAAATTGGCCTCTGAAAGTCTCGCTGGAAGCACTCCAGACCGGAGAGCCTACGCTCTTGAGGTGATCGATACACAAACCCCTTCGGCACTGCGCTCCATCACAGTGCCACTGTTCGATGCTGCGGTACCGGAGCGTGTCTTGGGGCCACAGACATCGGCTTTCGAGACGACCACCGTCGACAGACTCGCTCGGCTGGACGTCATCGCGTCAGACGAGACCGGTGCCTTGACTGGCTGGACACGGGCGTGCGCTCTGTACGCCTTAAAGACCCATGACAAGTCGGCATTGGAGGCCCTCGCGCTCAAGGCCTCAGGATCGCAAGACGCGATCCTGAGGCAGGTCGCGGAGGAGTTGATGATCCGTACCAAAGAAAGTGGAAACCAACCGATGCTCTCAACAATCGAGAAAGTCCTGACCCTACGCTCCGCCGGGATCTTCTCGGAAACGACGGGCGACATCCTGACCGACGTGGCCGCCGTAACAAATGTCGTAGACCACCCTGCCGGAAAGACTGTTTTTGAAAAAGACAGTCTGGGCCAGAGCATGTTCGTGATCGCTTCAGGCCAAGTCGGAGTCTATGATGGCGAAACCTTGTTGAGCACCTTAGGCGCCGGTGATGTATTTGGCGAAATGGCCCTGCTGGATCCCGAACCGCGGAGCGCAACGGTCCGGGCTTTGGACGATGTGCAGCTGCTCCAGCTTGATCAGAATGCGCTGTTTGAACTCATAGAGATCCGCCCAGAAGTGGCGCGCGGACTACTTCGGGTTCTGACCCAACGGCTGCGCGCGCGCATGGCCGATCTGGCATCCTTGCAGGGTAAACCCAATACGCAGGTGGAGAATGACTGAAACCGGACCTCTCGATGCATTCCTCGCGCCCAATATTCGGAATGACATTGAGGCCCGTTTCTACGCGCGTGTGAACAGCCAGTCGCAGTTGTCAGAGGCCATAAAGGACCCTGCATTTCTGGAAGATCCGGGCAATCATATTGCGTTGTTTTCGGATCATGGCGTGGTCCATGTGCGCGACGTTGCTGAACAACTTTTGCATGTCTTGGAGACGATCCACGGCGTGCTGATCCCGACCCGTTCGTCCGAGCGGTTCCAGTGGATGAGCGCTTACGGTGTTGTTGTCGCCTACCTGCATGACATTGGGATGGTCGACATGTCAGCATTTGGCCGCGCGATGCATCCGGAGTTTGCGACACAAGCAACGTTCTCGCCAGACTTCGACGCGACCATGGCGCAGCTTTGGTCCGATAATAGGGCTGGTTTGGCCGCGCGGATCTTGCGTCTTAGCGAAGCTGGTGCACTTGCTTTGCCACCGCAAATGATACTGCGCGAGATCGCAGCCATGTCGATTTGCCATAGTAAAAGCAAAGTTCCGGTTGAAATGCTCAATGACCCAGCCGCTTTGAGGGACATGTTGCTGAAGGTCGCGCGCAACGATCTTTATGCGATGTATTGTCAGCAGCGTGTCGCAAAGGCCGAGCGAGCCGTTGCCAAAGAAGGCCAAGGCGGCGCTCATGCAGCCAGCGTCTCGGTCGAATTGGCCGCGGCCAAGGCTGAACTGGCGGCCTACAAACCACTTGAGGGGGCCGGTGCGCAGGCAGCGCCACTCGATGTGCTGTATTCGGATTTCGAAAGAGACGCGTTCCTCTGGCTAACCTCAGAGAACACCGATTTGCGGGAGTTGGCCGATGACGTAATCGACACCTTGCGAGCGTTGCGTTGCGCCGATGCCTTGCGCCAACGCGGCACGGTCCTGAAAACATCCGGCAACTACGAGGTTTTTGTCGACCAACGCACGGCCAATGCAGTCTACGCCTTACGCCTTGATGAAGAGCACCTTTACCTTCTTGAGCTTCCCGACCGTATTGGCGCCGGTGAAGCCAATATCGCCAGTAGTGAGTTGGACAGGGACGGCAATCTGCGAATTTCTTTCCACCATGGAATGTTCAGTGACCATGAAACTGTCCTGATCGCTTCTGTGAGCGCCGCCCATATTATCAACGACATACAGGCCGACGTGATTCAGAGTTTTCATAGAGCGCTTGAGATGTCGCCCGACGGGTTGCGCAGCACCAAGGACATTTTGATCCTTCTCGAATCCGTCGATGACAATCCCGCCTTTGCAGACCTCGTTTGCCTCGGCATATTGCGCTTGAACCCAGAGGCGGCGGCTCAGACCCGCGTGGTCCCTTCCTTGCAGGCAAACTCTGCCGTTGAGCGGGCGCATTATCTGCAAGGGACAGTTATCGACTGGGATTTGGAAAAACGGGTCGAGATGCTGGAAACGGTTGCACGGTTCGGCCACCAGACCGACGGGATCGACCCCTATGAAGGTCTCAGTGAAGTCCGCCAAATTACGCTTTATCCCGGCGATACATTGATTGAGGCCGGAGGTCCGGCAGGCTTTGTTTACATTCCCGAAGGGACTGGCCTCAGGATTTTACCCCTAGGCGGCTATGAGGGTTTCGCCATTCTGCCGTGGAATCCGGTCGGCGTGACAGGTGTCATCCGAGGGGCTGTGCGCAATGCAAATGTCGTGGCTGAGCAGGAATTGACAGTCTTGGCCATTCCTAAAGATATTTACCTGAAATACTGGCACCGGACATATGACAAAGCCCAGTTCAGGGAACTGTTTCAAGCCTGAGCAGATGTACCGGCCGCCTCGTCAAGCCGTCTTTGAAGATCAGCCAAGTTGCTTGCTTTGCGCTCGCTTCGAATAGTCTGGGCCGCTGTCGTGAAGTACGAATGTGAAGACACGAAATTAATCTGAGCTGAAAACCAAGCGGTATCGGTGAATATGTCACCAAAATACGCAAGTTCTTCACGCAATTTACGGTTTCGCAGAAGAAAGTCTTCGCGACCCAGCACGTCTAGGTCGGCGTCCGCCAAAATCTCGCCCAGCATATCGGCCGGTTTTTGGGGCACTTCCGTCGCCATGATTATCTCTTGAATCCTGCTAACCTCGGCTGGGCCATAGGCCATTTTTGGCAAAACCTCCAAAGCGATACGGGCGCCCACCGCTTCATGACCTTTGCGTTGCTCAACAAATCCAAGGTCGTGAAACCATGCTGCTGTGAGAAGCAAAATGACATCGGTACCGGTAATGCCCTGTTTGTCCGCAAGCATCTCGACAGCCGGGACGACATCATCACGTGTGTGCTGCAAGCTGTGGTAGAACAAGCCTGGAGACAAGTCCTCTGTCAGCCGCTTGGTCGCATAGTCTCTAGCATCATCAAATTGCATCGAATTTCTCATATGTCCCGATTAATCCTAGCATGCGAACGCTCCTTCGGGCAACGAGGGGTGATCTCGCTACGTTTAGAAAAGGACAGACATGATTCAGTAAGACCTTTTGGGGAAAAGACAGACAAGAAAGACGCTATCATCCCTCCGAGCACCGCCACGCGAGCGCAAAACTTGAGCAAGGAGAATTTTGCGAAAATTGCTCCATCTTAAAGGCGTGTGGAACAAGCCTAGAATGCGGTCAGGCTCTCGTAACGTTCTTGATCGACCACCTCTGCGGAGACGTTTCGCCCGTGGAGTAGGCAGCTTCGAAATGGCCCGGCACCTTCAATTGAACAGTATGTCCGCAATCGCAGCTTCTTTGCTGAACATGTGTGCCAGCAGACCGGGATGGCATGAAGTGGTCCCGGTTATTCGGACGGGCTTGCGGCTTTGATAAGATGTAACTTGGTTGGTTTTCATGCCTCGTTCGCCACAGTTGGCACTCAGGTCTGCTTCGACCGGTTGAGCCCGCCGGACAAAGCAGCCAATCGTATGATGGAACGTCATGTAATTTGTCGATTGCCGGACCGTCTCTTTGCATGCCATTCAGGGGGGGCTGTTGTAAAAAACGGAAATGCCGCCCGTTTTATCCATTTAAATAAACGGACATCCGCAAACACAGTGGGGTGCCACGATTTTCGTTGAGGAAAGATGACCCAAAGCGGTTCTGTCGCACGCGCCATTGCAATCAGTCTCGTCGCATTAGTGCTGTTCGACTTTATGGGTTTGATCATCAAACATTTATCCGCCGAATATTCTGCACCGGAACTTTCTGCCTATCGCAACATCTTTGGGGTGATACCGAGCGCCATCGCTCTTTGGTCCTCGAGCGACTGGCATCGGGGTGGGCGAAGGCTGCGCGTCCGGCAGCGGTCCATCGTTTATTTGCGAGGCGTAATCGTGACGTTCGCACAGCTGATGTTTTACCTTTCGCTTGGGCGCATTGCGTTTGCGACCGCAACAACCATTACCTACTCGGGAGCGCTTTTCACGACAGTTTTCGCGGTCTTGATACTGAAGGAACGGGTTGGAGTCGTCCGCTGGAGCGCCGTACTGGTTGGCTTCGTTGGCGTTTTGATGGTGGTGGGGCTGGGCAGGAATAGCTTCACATGGGATGCTCTACTTCCTGTTGGCGCGGCCGTTCTTTATGCTCTTTCCAGTGTAACCGCGCGGCTTGTGGATGAAGATGTTCCAAGTGCGCTGGTTAACCTCTATTCAACCGCATTCGCAGTCGTCGGATCGGGTCTGCTTGCTTTTTTCCTTGGTGGCTTTTCACCCATTCACAGCCTGTCTGACTTCCTCTGGATTGTCGCAATGGGCGGCCTTGGCGGAACGGCGGTTCTGTGTTTGGTGATTTCCTACAGGATGACAGAACAGAGCAATCTTGCACCCTTCAGCTATTTTGGTATTCCTTTCGCATTCTTTTTTGGGTGGCTGTTCTTTGGCGAAGCGCCAATTAGGGACCTGTTTCCGGGCGCGGTTTTGATAGTGATCAGTGGGCTAATGGTCATTTGGCGTGAACGTCATCTTGGACGCAGCGCCAGAGCCTCACTTCGCATGTCGGAAGCGGACAAATAACAAAGAAAACTGGAGAGTAGATCACTCCGCTGCTGTCGGGAAACGACTGTGCGCACCAAACTAGGCCTGCTTTGGACTGCGGCCATCCGAACGTATCCGGACAATGACCGCAGAGCGGACAAAGCCGCCGCCAATGCTGAAAGCACCAATGCCCGATTTTTCTTCGATGGCGGAAACTTATTTGTGATGGAGGATCCGCCCTATGGTGTTCATCAATATTTGCGCTGCTAGGGTGGATGTGCATCCAGTTGGGTCATAATCAGGCGCAACTTCGACAAGGTCGACGCCCACAATGCTGCCACGTCTTGCAAGCCCATCAATCAGTTCCAACACCTCGTAATAGATAAACCCGCCGTGGCTGGGCGTTCCAGTTCCGGGTGCAATTGAAGGATCAAAGGCGTCGATATCGATCGTAAGGTAGTAGCGAGCACCCTCTGGAATACGATGCAGCATGCCCTTGATACCCAATTTCCGAACTTGGCGCACAGATTGAATGTCCGACCCCATTTTGCGAGCATCGACATAACCGTCGCGCGCGGTGGAGGATACGTTGCGAATGCCGATTTGGCTCAAGCCCGTTACATAGGGTTTTTCAGCTGCGCGGCGCATCGGATTTCCATGGCCAAATCTTACTCCGTGGCGCTCATCCACAAAATCTAGATGTGCGTCGATCTGGACCACGTGAATTGGCCCTTGATCGTCAAAGGCGTTGATACAGGGGATGTTGACCGAATGGTCGCCCCCCATGACAACGGGAATTGCGCCTGCAGCAAGAATTTTTCGAACGCCATATTCGATGTTCGAGTGACTATTCATCGTATCAGTATGGATGATATCCGCATCGCCGATATCTACGATCTTGACCTTCGATCGCTCCAGATAAGTTATGTCATCCTCGTGATCGTATGCGCCAGCATGACCGAATGAAAAAAGAGTGGAGGCTTCGCGGATGGCGCGCGGACCCATTCGGGCACCTGAACGCCATTGGCAACCGAAATCATAAGGCGCACCTAGCACAGCCACATCTGCATCTATTGCGTTCCAGTCTTCTACGTATGGATATTTGCCAAACGTACAAATTCCAACGAATGGAAGGTTGAGGCGCCCGTCCTCATATCCATGCTCCGACATTTTCCATTCCTTTTCCATTTCCTGAAATAGAGCTGCGACAGATAACGCTCAGAAAAGCTCCGATTTATATTGTCGCGGATCTGATCACGGCAAACATAAAGCAGACCTTAGCCACGCCGCAGCAAATCTGCAAAGCGGGCTTATTTCTGCCGTTCGCTGCAGTTCGCCCTAAGGTCCGCAAAGGGGGACGAGTGTGTATTCGCTGCGGGGCGGCGTCCAGACCCGCTTTCTGTCCTTTAGGGAGCCGAAACAGGGGCAATAGGGGCTTGAATTCGACAGATGGCGGTCTGAGTCGAAAACAGACTAGTATACCCGTCAAAGGGAGGCTTGAGTGACCAATATTGTTTTTGACATCGGCAATGTATTGATTACCTGGGATGAGCATGCTGCTTTCCGTGGGACTTTTCCAGATGATGCCACGATTGACCAGTTTTTTGCTGAGGTAGGGTTTTACGAATGGAACTTAGAGCAAGACCGCGGCCGGTCGCGCTCAGAAGCCGTTGCGGCAGTGAGTGCAAAATGGCCAGAATATGCACCATTTCTGGATCAATTCTTTGACCGATTTCCCGAAACCATCCAGAAAAAAATCAGCGGAAGCTGGAAGATTTTAGGTGATCTGAAAACATCGGGACTAAGGGTATTCGGATTGACCAACTGGGGAGCAGAAACTTGGCCCATGGCAGAAGAAGTGCATCCCGAACTGAAAAATGCCTTTGAGGATGTCGTCGTGTCAGGCCAAGAAAAGCTGACCAAACCTGACCGGCGGATATACGAAGTGCTGACAGATCGAAACAATTTGCGGCCTGATGAATGCCTATTTATCGACGATAGCCCTAAAAACGTCGAAGGAGCGCGGATCGCCGGCTGGCAAGCCTTGCATTTCATCGGGTCGGATGGGTTACGCAGTTCCTTGGAGGATTTGAAACTATTAAGATCATGAAAGTGCCGCCTAATTCACCGCGAAAGGGTTAAGCGGTCATTGGAGATGGGCGCAGTGTTGGTAGCTCTAGGCTCGCAGCTGCCGTTCGCTGCGCCATGCACGAAGGTCCGCTAAACGGACTTTCGATCGGCGCAATACCGACACGGACCGTCTGCCGCGGATCTATTTGTAGCGCCCGGCCCTTTGCAGAACCTCGATCTGGTATCCGTCGGGGTCTTGCAGGAAGAAAAACGTGGCGAGAGGGCGCCCCTGGTTTTCCAGCGACTTAGTATCTCCCGGCGCATAGCCAAGCGCTGAGAGCCGTTCGTGTTCAGCCTCGATGTCTTCGACTGAGAATGCAATGTGGCCGTATCCATTGCCGAGATCATAGGGCCCATCTTGTCCTTTGTTCACCGTCAGCTCGACCTCAAATTCACAATCAGTGCTTGAAAGGTAGATCAGCGTGAACCCATCGAAATCGAACCTGTCAGCTTCGGAAAGGTCGAATGCTTTCGTGTAAAACTCGACTGACGCAGCCTCATCACTCACGCGGATCATGCTGTGGATCGCTTTAGCCATTCCTTGACCATCCTATGTGAAATTGGGTTTACGGCGCCGCAAACACGGCGCCGACGTTTTGCTTTCTTAAGCTTTCTTCAAGCGTCTGAAGCCCAATTATTCCGGCTTCGACAGATACGGGATAGCCCCTGCGATTTCTGTGTCGTCAATAACGTGAAACCGGCTCACGCTCCCTGCCTTACGCGCGGCAGCAAATGGAGCGTACGCAGGGTCGCTTGCAAAGGCATCGAGAGCTTCGCGTGAAGGGAATTGGATAAGGGCAATCAAAGTTGTATCGAGCCCCTCGCCCTCGATCGTTTCAATATTGCCGCTCCGGGACAGGTATTTGCCCCCGTGCTTTGCAACAATGTCATGCGCCTTGCCTGCGTAATCTGGCAGCCAGGCATCATCAGTCACTTTCACATCTGCAATCAAGAAAATCGGCATCTTTCCCTCCCAAGTTTCCGCCTGAAATAGGCGAACACCACATTCTCCATAGCAAAGCTTTCGCTTTGTCCGCAGCTAGGGCCGATGGAGTCCGAAGGGCTAACGCGTTGTCATGCCCCAACATATTGACGGCTGCAGCGGACGTCTCTTTCCCTCCAAATATGAAGCGTGCCGCGCTATTTACGAAGGTCCGCAAAGCGGACCTCCAACGTTGGTTTACGATTGTTCTGGCCCGAGCCCGATTTTCGACGATACAACGCGGGGGGCGACTTAGCGCCCGGTTGATTGGTTTTTGGCGACACAACCAATGGCGGCATATACAGTCAAGCCAGCCGAAAACGGATCAACCAGGGCGTACTTCCAGAGAGCCCCGACGGCCATCCGTCGCCTAGCCTCATGTTGGACGGACCTTGGTCCATAGAAATGGGCGATGTCTTCAGGCATCACCGGGGAATGAGAGTTGTGCTCCGAAAACTAATGCTTCCTTTCCGCTCGCTGTCGGTACAGTTCTTTTTGGGCGGTGGTTTGGTTATGATCCTGGCTGCGTATGCTGTCGGCACCTGGGTCTCAAGCCGTATCGAACAAGGCGTCGTCCGGAACTCAGGCGCCTCCGCGGCGCTTTACATTGAAAGCCTTATACCAAGCCAAACGTTTGATATTGAGGACGGTGCCGGTATCTCCGCATCAGCTCGCCAAGCACTGCAGGAAGTCTTTCAGGATGGAATCCTCAGAGATAGTATCGTCACCTACAACATCTGGAGTGAAGACGGCGAAGTTTTAGACTCTTTCCAGCCGGAGCTGCGCGGCCGCACATATGAGCCTAGCGAAGCACTTTTGACAGCCTGGTCTGGAGAGGTGGCCTCTCAATTTCAGAATCTGGAAATTCAGGCGGAGCGTCCTGACAGCACTTTGGGCATCCCAATGTTGGAGGTCTATGTGCCGATCAGAGACGCGCGAACAGGTGAGGTTCTGATCGTCGTCGAATTCTACCAACGGGCTGAAGACCTGGCTGCAGAGTTGCTCATGGCCAGACGCGATAGCTGGGAGCTTATTATTCAGATCTTCGGCTTGAGTTGGGTATCGTTATTTGTGATCGTCCATGCTGGCAGCAGAATGATCGAACGACAGCGTGAACAAGTTAAGCTGCAGCTTGTAGAAAGTCTCAGACTCTCGAAGCACAACGAAGTGCTGCGAGAGCGTGTCGCTCAAGCGGCCCAGAGAGCCGCAGCCCAATCTGAGAAAATCATGCAACGCATCGGACATGACCTCCACGATGGCGTTGCACAGCACTTGTCTTTGGCGAGCCTCCGACTGGAGGGGGCGGGGCTTGCCCCTTCTGGAGATGCCGAGATCGTAAAGAAATCACTTTCAAACGCGATGACGGAATTGCGGGCGATTTCGCGTGGTCTCGCACTCCCTGACCTTGCAATACTCAGCCTTACCGCCTGTGCCGCGCAGGCGGTAAATGACCATAACAAATCTTTTGGCTCTAATGCCACTTTGGACGATCGATCTGACATAGATGTCCATGCACCTTATGCAACGAAGCTCTGCGTTTACCGATTTCTTCAGGAAGCGCTTGCCAATGCGACCCGTCATGCCGAGGCAACGATACTCAATGTTCGGGCAATGGTGGACGGCGGTAAGATCGAAGTCACCGTGTCAGACAATGGGCGCGGCTTTGACCAGCAGTCTCAAACTGGTTTGCGCGAGGATGGCGGTCAGGGACTTCCCGGTTTGGCGGACCGCGCCGAAACTCTCAATGGAAAGATTGAAATCCATTCAAACATAGGCGTGGGCACAACAATCCGGTTGGTGCTACCATTTTCGGAGGAAACCGAATGACTATTCGCGTCTTGATCGCGGGTGACCACCCGATCTACCGTGAGGGTGTTGTCACCAGCTTGGAAGAAACAGGTGAGTTTCGGGTGGTGGGAACGGCCAGTTCTGCGACTGAAGCCATTAAACTGGCCCAGCAGACGCAGCCCGACATTGCGTTGCTTGATCTATCGATGCCGGGCGGCGGGCTCACGGCAGTTAAGAACATTGCGACCGAAGGCAGCGCAAAATACCTCGCAATGCTGACCGTATCCGAAAAAGAGGAACATGTCGCCGACGCCCTCAGATTTGGAGCAATTGCCTATATCCTGAAGGGGGTTTCCGCCCGTGAACTGCGCAAGGTATTGAAAGGTGTCGCCAAGGGGGAAGCACATGTCTCTCCGGCGCTGGCATCAAGTGTTTTGAAGTTCATGTCCCATGCGGATCAAGGCAAGGCATCGTCGCCTTTGGAAGACCTGACCAAACGTGAAGAAGACATCCTGAGATTGGTCGCGAAAGGTCAGAGCAATAAGGAAGTTGCCGCAGCGCTCGACTTGCAAGAAAAAACTATCAAGCACTATATGACTGTCATCATGGGTAAATTACATGCGCGCAATCGTGTTGAGGCAGCTCTCATAGCCCATGATGTATGGGGACGCGACAAGTGAGGCTGCGCAGCTTTCAGCAATGGCAGATTGGAAGTCCGCTTTTGCTTTGCTGTCCGAGATCACCCCTCGGGCTCTTACTTTAGGGGCCGGAAGGTTGCATTGAATGCAATCGTAACCCGCTCTTCATCCGTTTCATTCGGATAAACCCAATGGACGAGATAGGACGGAAAGAGGATTAACTCGCCCGGCTCTGGACGGATCGCCTTCTTGGCGTTGAACGCGGGGGCCTTAAGCATCCGCCAATTTGGCAGATCACTTCGAGGATCGAGAAATTCTATTTGCCCAGAAGACCCCTTTTCGACTTCAGGTTGTGAAACGTAGTAGACGCCAGACCAGTGTGCGCCGGGATGTGTATGTGGAGCATTGAAGCCACCGGAAGGATTTGCGTTCATCCAGGCGAAAGTCTTCAATCTGAATGATTTTGGGTCGAACTTGCTGCTGACTTTTGCAGTTGCTTCGAGAACTGCTGCCTCTGCCATAGTTCTGAGTTTCTCAATGCATGGCACAGTCTCGGCGAACAAATTCCCGGGCGAATGCCATCCGCCACGATTTGATTTTGAAACACCCTCGCTTGCCGCGCGGAGCCGGCGCCCTTCGTCCAGAAGCTCTCGGTTCAGTTTTATTGGACCGGTTGCCTGGAAGCGAAACAAAGGTGTTGAAAAGAGCTTCTCATATTTCGTTTGTTCGATGACTTTCAATGATCAAACCCAGTTTTTGCTTTCTGGTTCGTTGTGGGTATCCGCAAAATTAATTGCGGATACCCAAGAGCAGCCCATTCACTTGAGCAGGTGAGACCGAGGATTAGCTATCCTCCTCGTCGCTGTCCTCATCATCATCCTCCTCGTCGCTGTCATCATCATCATCATCATCGTCGTCTTCGCCGTCATCGTCTTCGGAATCGTTGGACTCATCGCTGTCATCATCATCATCGTCGTCGGAATCGTCACTGCCATCCTCGTCATCTGACTCATCGTCGTCATGTGAGATTTTGACTTCATCGAGGCTAACCTCACCATCACCGTTTCTGTCACTACGCTTAAGAATACTTCTCGCACCTTCTTCACCGAATGCCTTCAAAAGCTCTGCGATTGACAACTTGCCATTGCCGTCTTGGTCGACGTCACTGAACTTTTTTGCCTCGGCGAAGGCCGGCATTGCAACAACTGCGCAAAGCGATGTCGTCAGTAGAAAATGAGAAAGCTTCATTTATTTTCTCCGAATATGCGCCCAAATCCATGGGCATGAGGTTTCGACTGGGACCAAGGTGTTACAATATGAACATCGGCGCATCAGGTTTAGGTCGCAACTTTACCGGAATAAGTCTGAGAGATATTCGGACCAAAGTCGGACGATCCTTTAGCGGGGGCGGGCGTTCACTATGGGCTCCAGCAGCTGTCCAAGCGACACCTCTGGCCCTTCTTTTCGTATGCGGCAAAGAGAACGCGTCAGGCCCTAGCTGCGGACTAACGCCACAAAGCCAGTCAAAGAATTGGCCCCAGAATCGCAACTGAGTTGTTCCAAAGCCGCCGCGTGACGCTCCAGTCAGCAATGTCCTCAGATAGGACCTCTTGCGACTCGGCTATGAAGCGCCGTTGCCGATCTCGCAAGGCGGATACGAGGTCGGCATCCTGGATGAGAATGTTATTTTCATAATTCAGATCGAAGCTCCTGCGGTCCAGATTTGCTGAGCCGATGAGAGCAACTTCGTCATCTAGCGTGAGCGACTTCGCGTGTAGCAACCCGGGCTTGTACTCGAAGATGCGCACACCCGCCGCGACAAGCTCAGAGTAATAGCTCCGGCTGGCTGCGGCCACGATCCACGAGTCGTTTTTCTTGGGCACGACAAGGGTTGTTTCGACGCCCCGATGTCCGGCTGAACAGAGTGCAGATTGCATAGGTTCGGAAGGCACATAGTATGGGGTCGTAACCACGAGTTCACGCCGTGCTGCATGCATCAGCGCTTCGAACATTTCAGGGACAGCCGAAGGCCGAGCAGTCGGCCCTGTTCCGATGGCCTGTGCGACACCTCGCGGAAGATCTGTATCAGCAGGCAAATTTGGCAAACTATTGGATAACGGCTCGTCGGTGTGCGCCGCCCAATCTTCGTCAAAGAGCGCTTGGTTCTGTAAGGCGATGGGTCCCTCGAAGCGAACCACCAGGTCCACCCAAGGCGCATATTTGGCCTTAATCCTGAATTCCGGGTCGGCACAGTTCTGGCTGCCGCAATAGGTGATATGTGCGTCGATCACCACTATTTTCCGGTGATTGCGCAGGTCCAATCGCCCCCCAAATGGGTGCAGAAAAGGATTGCGTACAGGAAGAGCGCGCACCAGCCGAACCCCAGCCGCCTCCATATCGCGCCAGTGGCTGGAGCGGATAATATCACGAGAACCGACGTCGTCCGCCATCGCGCGGACGATCACGCCACGGCGTGCAGCCCTTTTTGCCGCCTCGACTACCTTCAATCCGTTTGTATCGGCCAACCAGATGTAAAACAGAAGTTGGACCGACGTTTTTGCAGCATCAATATCGACCACCAAACTATCAATGGCTGTATTGGAATCGACCATAAGTTCGGCCGCGTTACCTTCGAGCGGTCGAAAGCCGCTTATAGAATGACCGAGCATGAAGAGATGGCGGTTCCGCTTTGCGACTCCATCCATTCGATCGGGTTCTGGGTTGGATCTTCTAAGGTCGGAAAGCTGTGCCGACGCCTTTCTATATCGCGCGGCCCGTCCATGACCGATGTTCGTGTCACCAAATAGGATGTAGAATAATGCTCCCAACACCGGAAGTACGAGGATAACAAGAACCCAGGCAATGCGGGAAGAGGGTTGGCGATTGGGCCTGATTAAGGCCCGTATAATGAATGCGACCTGAAGCGCAAAATGGGCGATGACCCCCGCAAACACCAAAAACGTCGAAGTCATCTTACGGATCCCCCCCAACCGATTTAATCGCAACGGTCTTTTCGTCGACCAACTTACACAAGTGACAATAGAAAGGGGAGGTGGCTGAGGTTTTGAGTGGCACCCAAGTAATTTCAGCGCCCGAAAAGGGCTTTAAGCAGAAAGCACACCCCGCAAAAGCTGCGCAGCAGCTGTTTTGGCCAGGCAGCGATCGCAACGCATCCAGACTGATCAATCTGTCGTTTTCCCGGCCGCCCGACGGGGCATCCATCCCGTCGCGCGTCACAGACGCGTTGTCATCTTATAGTCTCTCGAGAAATAGAGCCGCGCATAGGTTACGTTTACCTTATCCAGCCAAGTCGTACGTTCTATCGTGAAGATCGCGGTGCCGTCCGTTGTGTTAAGGAAATTTGCGATCTCACTTGATGCGTTGGTTGCTGAGAACACAAGTTCACCGTCTGTAAAAGGCACTTCGCGCACAAGCCATTCGTTGGGCCCGATGTCTTCAAAGTCATATTCGGCCGCGTTCGGAACAGCTGCAAGATTGATCCACCGATCCTCGAACTGGTAAGGGTTTCTGCCCGCGTAATGCATGCATCGTAGGTGCAGGACTTTTTGACCTTTTGGAATCTCGACCCGCGATCGCAACCATCCGGGGGCCGTAATCGTCTGGCGCTCTAAAAGAACATATCGATAGTCCGCTCCTGTGTTGGTGATCTCTTCGCGAATGATCGGGATTGAGAATTGTGCTCGACGCGTGGGGGATGATTTAACCTTTGTTCCGGCTTTGCGTTTGCGCTCAAGGATGCCGTCGTCGACCAATTCACGCATGGCGCGGTTTACGGTCGCCCGAGCGCAGCCAAATTCCTTGGCTAGCTCAATCTCGCCCGGCAAGTTGGCGCCGGGAGGCCAGATGTTCGCGCGAATGCGAGTCAGCACGATGGCCTTAATGTCGCGATAGCTCGATCGCATAGCCCACCTCCTGGCGTCTTATTATGTACGTGTTTATAAAGGCTTTTGACTAGACTATACAAGGCGTCGCTGCCACAAACCATTGGCTGGGCCAATGGCTAACAAATTGAAAAAGCGATAGCCTGAAAGTGTGAGAGCAGTTACGCTTTCGACACAGCCATTATCATCACAATGGGGATCCGCCGAAAATAAAGTGAATGCGAAGGGTGTATGCCGTTGAGCGACTTTCAAGATCGTCTGGCCGAGGGTGCACGCAATCTGTTGATAAATTGCGCCCAATGCCAGCCCGGGCACAAACTCCTCCTCATCTACG
>NZ_CALJXO010000090.1:0-2547 GCF_937988555.1 uncultured Boseongicola sp.
CCTGATCACCCATGATCTTGGCGTGGTCGCGGAATATTGCGACAATGTGGTTGTAATGTATGCTGGCCAGGTCGTCGAAAACGGTCCGACAGGAGCGGTGATCGCGACCCCGCAGCACCCCTATACCCAAGGCCTCCTACGTTCGATTCCGCGTTTGTCGGACCTGTCGCGGCGGATCGAACCTATCAAGGGCACTGTGCCGGAACTGATCGACTTGCCCGATCAATGCCGGTTCATGGATCGCTGCACGCGGGCGCAAGCCAGCTGCCGAGACCTCATCGCGATGCAGGATTGCGGTGCCGGGCGGCAAGTGCGCTGCATCGCTCCCGGGCTCGCAGGAGGCAGCGATGTCTGACCTTCTTGCAATAAGCGGACTCGTGAAACATTTCGATGATCGCCGTGGACTATTAGGCCGGATAACCGGTAACCCAGGCGCTTTGGTGCAGGCGGTCAATGGTGTCGATCTCGGCATCGGCGAAGGCAAGACTTTAGGGCTGATCGGTGAATCTGGTTGCGGCAAAAGCACCCTTGGCCGCGCCATCTTGCGCCTGCACGAACCGACGGCGGGGCAGGTTCTGTTTGACGGCACAGACGTCACGGCGCTTGACGCCAGCGACCTCAAGGCGATGCGGCGGCGAATGCAGATCATATTTCAAGACCCATACGCATCACTCAATCCGCGCCTGACAGTGGGCGAAATCGTGGCGAAGCCGATGAGAATTCATGCTCTTGCAACGGGCAGCGATTTGGAGGATCGGGTCGTAGACATGCTCAATCGCGTAGGGCTGAACTCTGGTCATCTCAACCGCTATCCGCACCAGTTTTCAGGCGGTCAGCGCCAGCGGATCGGGATCGCCCGGGCGTTAATCATGAAGCCGAAATTCGTCGTCTGCGACGAACCGGTATCTGCGCTGGATGTGTCGATTCAGGCGCAGATCGTCGAGCTTCTGGACGAGATGAAGCAGGAGTTGGGTCTGACCTATCTGTTCATCTCGCACGACATTTCAGTGATTGGATACGTCAGCGACCGCATTGCGGTGATGTATCTGGGCAAGATTGTCGAGGAAGGCGAGACGCGGGAGGTCCTGGAAAATCCCATACATCCCTATACAAGAGCGCTGCTTTCTTCAGTACCGCATCTTGAGAAGACTGCAGGAAAGCGCGACAGAACCCGCCTGAAAGGTGATCTTCCATCGCCGATCAACCCGCCACCCGGCTGCAAATTCAATACGCGGTGCCCGTTGGCCACCGAGTTGTGCCGGCAAAGTGAACCAGAGCTGCGCCACATGCAGGGAACACAGTCCGCTGCTTGCCATCTTTCACTTGCGAACGCTGAGGGTTGAGACGTGTCCAGATTGATCAGCCGCATCTAAAACACCAAATTTCTGGCATTCTTCGACGGTTTGCCGTGACCTAGAGCGTTACCAATTTAATTGGTTTCATATCCTGCTGCCTTGAAGAAGTTGTAGCATTCTTCGTCTGAGAAGAGGTTGCAGACGTTTCCAATGGCGCGCCAGAGGTCATCGTAGGTTCGGGCGGCGGCTTTTCTGATCAGGGCTTTTAGTTTTGAGAATGCCATCTCGATGGGGTTCAGATCGGGGCTGTATTTGGGCAGGAACAGCAGCCAGTTGTTTTGAGCCTTCAACAGGTCCTGCGATTTTGCCGATTTATGGGTCGCCAGATTGTCGAGGATGACCACATCACCGGGGGTGAGTGTCGGCGCAAGCTGGGTTTCGATGTAGAGATCGAACAGGTCCCGATCTATTGCTCCCTTGATCACCCAGGGTGCGTCGAGCCGGTCTTGGCGGAGCGCGGCGATGAAGGTCTGCGTGTTCCAGTGGCCCCATGGCACGTGATCGATCAGGCGCGCTCCACGCGGTGCCCAACCGGTCGTCTTGATCATGTTGGTTTTTAACGAAGTTTCATCAATGAACGCCAGTCGGTGCAGGAATTGCCGCATGAACGGCTGACGCCGCGCGATCCAGAACGCGCGATCCCGCGCCACATCAGGGCGCATCTGCTCAGCTGCGCGCAGGTCTTTTTTTGTGCGTCAGACCAAGCCGGTGCAGCCAATAGCCGATTGTTGAAACAGCAACGCGCAGCCCGTGCTCTTCGTGAACCTCCCGCGCTAGGGCTTCCTGCGTCAGATCGCTTTTCCCGACAAGGCGGGCACGCACCCAATCCTCGTATGGCCCTAACTTGCTCCACCCGCCATTGCCCTGCCGCTTCGGTGCAAGCGACCCAGTCTCACGTTTGAGATTGACCATATCGTTGACGAATTTGATCGAAACCCGGAAATGCGCCGCTGTCGCACGGTGCGTGTTGCCTTCTTCAACAAAAGCAACAACGCGCTCCCGCAACTCCAGAGGATGTGGCTTGCCCATTTGTGACCCCCATATCTGCCTCAAAGATACAGAATCACAGATCAAGAAATTTTGGAATCCTGAATCCAAAAAGTTTGGGAGCGCTCTAGGACGGCGCTCTAGAGCATCGTCCATCTAATCTGCAACATACCCGGCCGCCCTGAAGAAGTTTTCGCACTCTTGT
>NZ_CALJXO010000091.1:0-3742 GCF_937988555.1 uncultured Boseongicola sp.
CGACTGTTCATTGATAAAAGATGCTGCTCGCACGAAACTGCCTTCGCTGACCGGATAGACCGGCAGGAGCAGATAGCTTTCTTTCAGATCGCCCTCACCGAACTGATGCAAAACGGATTGATCAATATCTGCTTCTGCCAATACCTGCAGCTCACCCAATAGATTGCTGTTGGACGCCCGATCAAAATCCTGAATACGAACAGGATCGGGCAGATTAACTTTTGTCGCCAGCGTCTTGTCGGCAAGGTTTTGATCGTTGTGATAGGTCAGCCCCATAGCGGCAATGATCAGAACGGCGCCAAGCGTCATCCAGAATCTGGGAACTCCAATCCATGTCATCACCTGCGACACCAACGCTGTCATCCTTCTTCGCAACCACTATAATTTCGCTAACCATGATCGGCTAACGGGGCGCGAAAGTGGCAAGGAGGCGATGTATTGTTCGCGCTTCCGAGACAGATCGTTCTCGGATATCTGCGTTTTTGGCCCGTTCCAACCTTCTCGACAGCTGAGCCGGCCCAAATCCGGCGAAACCAAGGCTATGTCGCGTCAGATACCTTTGCCTTGCTGCATGCAGCAAGCCTTTGAGAGCTATTCGTCACAAATCGCAAACAAGCCCAACGGAGCAACCAAAGCTGGAGCGGTTGTCATCTAACCACGACAAAACCTACGTTTCGTGATTTTTCCATCAACGCGCCACAGATAGGCCAAGTTCTTTGGTTAAATCTTTAGTCGTAGTGTAATTAGTATGTGGTTTGTTATGAACTCTTTCCTTGTCGTCTGCCTTTGCGGACTGGTGTTTTCGATTCTTGCGGGCATGGTCAATCTCGTCAAAACCACCGTTTCCCCCAAAAAAACCCCTTATGATCTTTGGCTCTCCGATGCGCAAAAGCAGAGTACAGTGAAGCTCAATCCTTCACGAAAGCTTTAGTGACTTTGTATGTTGGCGATGGTTCTACCACGGCAAAAAGCACTCAGCGTTTGAAAATATAAGCTCCAAACAGGCGGGCGCTCTCTATCCTGCCTCGAAGATCCAACGGATATCTTCCCGTCACGCGCGTCGCGATGTAGCGGTCCACAGGGCGTTATTTGCGGCTTGGCATAGGCGCCATCCCGGCCTCGTCTTCCATAAGTCAAAATATCCGCTACTTGGCCCCTATTTGAATTAACTCTTCCCAACCTGATACGCACCACTCCGTTCATGAAGGGTGCCGTGTTGGCACGTGCGTTTTCGACCGGAGCAAAGTCGCCAAGACAGGTCCAACGTTCCTGCCTCCAATAAGAAAGACAGCGTTTTTGCCAACGGAAAATTCAAGAACAGCGCAAGCAACTGTCTCAGAACGCAAACCGACAAGGGGTTTCTTGATGGCCGAACGGACCCTGTTCAACAGATATCTCTCGCCAAATCAAAGGTTGGCGGGCTATTCCTCGGGGCATTATTCTTCAGCGCTCTCACCAATCCACTCATTCTGGGTGCCCACTGTTTATGCTGCGGGTTTACGAACGCGTGCAAGGATCGCGTTCGGAAGGGACGCTTTTCGCCCTCTTTGCATTGCTCTATTTCAAAGTACTGGAGCGGATGCAGACATCGATGAGGCAATTGGGATGTCGTATTATCAAGCCGTGCTGGTGCCCGATCAAGCGGCCATGACGGCCTTACCAGACCTTAAGCCGTGCCCCAGCAGGCCAGATGAAGCCTTCTTGAAAACGGAAGATCGAACTCCGCGATCGTATCTACCCCAACAATTATCTGTCAATTTTCAAAGAGCCTTCCACGGGGAATAGGCAGCCGATACAAAAACACAGGTTTGCCTGGGCGTGGCCACGTCCATTTTATTTCAGGCGGCTTCGGCGGTATCGGAAAAGAGCGTCACAAGAGGGAGCAATTTGGGTTTCTTAGAAAACTCAATTTACGGACGTGATTTCAATGACGTCCATTCCGGCACCCTTGGCGGCAGCCACACCCTGCTTGGAGTCCTCGACGACCAGGGTCTGGGCGCGCGGCAGGCCCAAAAGGTCCGAGGCTTTTGCAAAAATTTCCGGCGACGGCTTTGGCTTCAGGCCGTCCGTCACAGCGACAATATGATCAAAGTGGTGCAACAGTCCGCTCGCGCGAAGTGATGCTTCCGCGACCTCTCTTTCAGCATTTGTCCCGACGGCGAGCGGATAGCTCTGACCCAGATAGTTAACGAGGCTTTCAACCTCCAAAATCGAAGTCACGCGACTGCTAATTTCAATAAAAAATCCGATACTGCGCGATACCGCGACACCAATATTAAAGTCCCCATCCACAGTTTCTGCAAACTCCTGAAAAAGGGATATCCGGTCGAGGCCGGTCCGGGCGAGATACCAGTCGCGGTCAAGATCATGCCCCTGCTCGCCGGCCGCCTTGAAGAAAGAGGCGAAGTGAACGTCTGCGCTTTCCACAAGCGTTCCGTCGCAATCGAAGATGAAGGCCTTGTAGCCCCTTTCCAGGATGTCGTTCTGCCACGTCTCAGATGTGAGATTTATCACGCTGTCGCTTGTATGGAGTACTGCGTCGATCATCTGGGGCTGCCTTCTTTTTCGGGGGAACCCGCCTATGTCGCTCTGGGGCGTTTCAAGAGCGTGCAAAAAATTTGTTTTCAGGGCTAATTGCAAGATCCAATTGTTCCGCTTTCAAAACCTGAAAATTCCGTTAGGCTGGATTTATCAACAGTGTCCGGACCGATCAAAGAAGGCGGCCGAGGCCAACCCCTGCAAAAACCAAAAAGAATGCTGGGGGAAAAGAAAATGGGTCAAAAGGGCTCGTTCAAGGGAGGACTACCATGAAAAAACTAAGCATATTTGCGCTCACTTCGATTGTCGCGCTGACGGCTGGGGTTTCGGCCGCACAGGCAGACAAACTTACGCTTTATTGCAGCGCTGACGATGAATTCTGCCAGGTCATGGCACGTGGGTTCGAAGCAGCGACGGGCATCGACGTCAATATGACCCGCAAAAGCTCTGGCGAAACATTCGCACAAATAAAGGCAGAATCCAGCAACCCCAAAGGCGATGTTTGGTGGGGAGGCACGGGTGACCCGCATTTGCAGGCAGCCGAGGAGAATTTGACTATGGCATATGTTTCACCGATGCGCGGCGAACTGCATCCTTGGGCTTTGGGCCAGGCGGCCGCAGCGAATGACAAAACCATCGGTATCTATCTGGGCGTGCTGGGATACGGCTATAACAGCGAAATCATGGCAGCCAACGATTTGCCGCTGCCGACTTGCTGGGCAGACCTACTTGATCCGGTTTACAAGGGTCACATCCAGATGGCGAACCCCAATTCGTCGGGCACAGCTTACACCACGCTGGCCACCATCGTGCAGATCTTCGGCGAAGAAGAGGGCTTTGAGTATATGAAGGGCCTGCACGCCAATATTAACCAATACACCAAGTCCGGCTCTGCCCCGATCAAGGCGGCTGCGCGCGGTGAGAACACCATCGGCGTTGCGTTCCTTCACGGTGTGGTGAAACAGGCGGTTTCCGGATTTCCGGTTGATGGCGTCGCACCCTGCGAAGGCACAGGATACGAAATCGGGTCTATGAGCATCATCGACGGCGCGCGTAATCTGGACGAAGCGAAAATGTTCTATGACTGGGCATTGAGTGCCGAGGCGCAGTCAGAAGCGTGGAAAGTGGACTCTTTCCAGGTGCCATCGAATGTTAGCGCTGAATCGTCGCCGCTGGCTCCGGACCCTGCAGCGATCAATCTGAT
>NZ_CALJXO010000092.1:0-5869 GCF_937988555.1 uncultured Boseongicola sp.
TGGTCGGCGGGCCATATTGCTCGGGCAGATCGGCCCAAGGGATGCCCGTGCGAAGGACGTAAAAAATGCCGTTGATCACGCGGCGATCATCAACGCGCTTCACGCCGCGTGACTTGTTGGGAAGCACCTGCTTAATGAACCTCCACTCCAAATCACTCATATCTGACCGCGCCATTTTTCTGCCTCCACATGTTCCTTTAGCCGAAATGAATCACAAGCCTAGGCGAAAGAACAGAAATTAATGGGTGTGCTGCCTAAGTCAAAATATCGAAGTTGTTCAAAAATGCGTGTTGCTGGTTTTCAATGACTTACGAGATTTCAAGTTCTATCAAAAAACGAAATCTGCCGATAACTGAGTTAATGTGACAACGCCTTCCCATGCAGCTATCCCGCAGAATAAGCGCCTATCTTTGAGGTACTCAGCTTGTTGTTCACTAGCGCTTCCGCAAAGGTGACACCTGCCGCAACACCATCGATTACAGGTAGCCCGAATTCTTCGCTGAGTTGCGCCATAAGGTCCGCCATACCCGCACATCCCAGAACGATTGCTTCTGCTTGGTCTTGAGCGATTGCCTCGCGGATTTCAGAACGTATCTTGAACAATGTAGCCGGATCGCCCTCTTCCAGTTTCAGGACTGGGATGTCCGTCGCGCGAACCCGCACGCATTTCTGAGCGAGCCCATAGCGCATCAGGTTGTTTTCAAGCCCCGGCACGGAGCGGGACAGTGTAGTGATAACGCTAAACTTGTTCGCAATCATGCTGGCCGCGTGATAGGCGGCTTCTCCGATGCCCAAAACAGGAACCGAGACCAAAGTGCGAACCGCATCGAGGCCGGTGTCGTCGAAACAAGCAATGACAATGGCGTCAACGCCAGGATGCCTGGAGACCTCTTCAAGCAGACCCGGCACACATGTCGCGACGTCCAGAAAACCTTGAATGCTGGCCGGACCGTTTTGAGAATTGGCCGCAACGATCTCAGTATCTGGGCGGGCAACCGCCTGCGCCGCCTCCGCAATCTTTGTCGTCATGGACACGGTTGTGTTTGGATTTATCACTAAGATTTTCATGTCTGATCAGACCTCGCCGCCAAGATATGCAGCCTTGATCCGGTCATCATGAAGCAGTTCCTTAGAGTTACCTTCGATCACGACATTGCCGGTCGCCATGGCGTAGGCACGGTGCGAAATACTTAGAGCCATGCGTGAGTTCTGCTCGACTAGCAGCACGGAGACACCTTCATCACGGTTGATCGCAACGATAGAGCGCGCAATGTCCTGCACCAACTTGGGCGCAATGCCCAGGCTGGGTTCATCAAGCAATAGGAGTTTGGGCTTGGCCATTAACGCGCGGCCGATCACCATCATCTGTTGCTCACCACCTGACAGAGTTCCAGCAGCTTGACTGTAGCGTTCTTGCAGGCGAGGAAAACGGACTAGGATGCTGTCCAATGTCTTTTGGATGTCTGCCTTGTCGCTCCGGGTGAACGCACCCATCATCAGGTTGTCTTTGACAGACATAAAGGGGAACACCCGGCGGCCCTCGGGCACCATAGCGATTCCGCGTTTAACTATGTCAGAGGGATCAGTGCCATCGACACGTGCCCCTTCGAAAATCACTGACCCTTTTGTGAGTTTTGCCAGCCCCGTGATAGCGCGCAAAATCGATGATTTACCCGCTCCATTGGCCCCGATGAGGGCAACGGTTTCACCCTGATTGACGGTCAGCGATACACCTTTCAGCGCATAGACGTGATCGTAATAAAGTTCGACATTTTTGAAATCCAACATGACTGTCATGGTTTACATCCCGATCTCATCGTCGGCGCTGCCCAGGTAGGCCTCGATGACTTTTTCATTGTTCTGGATCTCAGAGGGAGTGCCTTGCGCGATCTTTTCGCCAAAGTTCAGCACCACGATCCGGTCCGAGATGTTCATGACCGCTGGCATGTCGTGTTCGACCAGCATGACTGTCACTCCGCGTTCGTCGCGTACAGAGCGAACAAGATCGACCATACGCATCGTTTCATCATGGTTCATGCCCGCAAACGGCTCGTCCAGCAGCAGGACCTTGGGGTCTGTGGCAAGGCCGATTGCGATGCCAAGCGCGCGCAGGCTGCCTTGTGGAAGGTTGGTGGCCTGTTCGCCGCTGATCTCGGACATGCCGAGAAACTCCAGCAACTCATCGGCATATTCGCCAAAGGCGGTCACATCCTCTTTTGCGGTCTTGGACCCCCAGAAATATCCGGCAAGCGATGCCTTGGCCCGCAAGTGCTGCGCCACTACAACGCTTTCGCGAACTGTCATACTTTTGAAGATGGTGGTTTCTTGAAACGTCCTGACAACGCCCTTGCGCGCCACAATATGCGGCTTGAGGTTCGAGATACGCTCGCCCTGATAAAGCACTTCGCCAGACGTGGTTGGCGTAAAGGAAGAGATCATCTTGAAAAGGGTTGATTTGCCTGCGCCGTTTGGCCCGATTACCGACAGGATTTCGTTTTCGGCCACGTCAAAACTAATGTCATTATTCGCGGTCAAGCCACCGTATTTCTTGGTGACATTCTTGACTTGAATAAGGGGGCTCATTTGTCGCCTCCTTTGCCGATGCGCAAGCTCAGCAGGCCATTGGGCAGAAAGCGGATAATGAGGATCAGGACCGTTGAGTAGATCAGCATCTGGTATTTACCGAATTCAAACAGAAGGTCCCACCCAAAATAGAGCACCAACGTGCCGAGCATGGGGCCAAAGACATAGCCCAAACCGCCGAGGAAACAGTTCAGCATAAAGTTCACTGAATCTACGACCTGAAAGCTGGATGGGTAGACCGATTGCGCGATGGAGCCGAACATGGCCCCGCCAATGCCGCCAAAGAAGCTGGAGATGGCGAAAATCACGATTCGAATGTAGGCGATGTTGACCCCGATCGAGCTGGCCAACTCCTCATTTTGCTGCATTGAGCGACATAGGTGGCCAAGGCGGGAATTTACCAGTCGGTAGAGTGCTGCATAGGTCACGATCATCAGGATGCAGGCGGTGTAGTAGAAGGCCAACTTGGTGTTCTCCATTCCTGCAAAGTCGGGCAGGATAGGAATGCCGAAGAGCGATACACCTGATGGCAACGGAATGGATGACATCCCCTTCGCGCCATTCGTGATTGGAAGGGCAAGTGCCGTCAACGTGACAACCTGTGTGAGAACCAGTGTGATCATTGCAAAATAGACGCCGCGCAAACGCAGGATCGGGATGCCGATCAGAATAGCAACCAGCGCTGCGAAAAACCCCGCCGCGGGAAGCGATATCCAGAAAGACCATCCTGCTTTGACCACCAGAATTGCGGAAACATAGGCACCTATCAGGGCAAATGCGCCTTGGCCGATGTTGATCCGACCAATATAAAATGTCAGCCAGACTCCTGCACTTGCGATGGATAGAAGGGCCACAGATGTCAGCGTAAAGTAGAAATCCCAACGGCCTGTTGCACCAATGATCAAAGGCACGCCGACGAAGATGGCAAAGAGGAAGACACCGACGCCAGTCAGTTGTTTCGCGGAAACATTAAACATCAGATCAACCCCAAGGCTTGCCCATCAGGCCCTGAGGCCGGATGGCGAGAAAGATCATCAACGAAACGAAGATCAGCAGGTAGGTGATATCGCCGTATTGATAGAGAAGCGCGAGGCCGATAGCCTCCATGAACCCGAGGATAATGCCGCCCCAGATTGCGCCAGAAATCACACCGGCACCGCCGATCATAACCATCATGAAGGCCTTGATAGATGTTGGTCCGCCCATCCCTAGGTTCACACCCGTAATGGTAACCAGCAGACCACCAACCAAACCGGCGAGCATTGCGCCAAGCGCAAATCCGATCATTGAGTAGCGATCCACATTTACGCCCATCAACTGGGCCGCAGTTCTATCTTGAGCCAGTGCGCGCAAGGCGCGGCCTGTCTTTGTATATTGCATTAAGCCGATGAACGCGACGATCGATAAGATAGCCAGGACACAGATAAGAATTCGGTCGTAGGGCATGATCAGGCGGAAATCGTAGTTGAAAACTCCGTCGACGATCTTTGGGACGCCGCGCTGCTTTTCACCAAAGACCAAAAGGATCACCGCATCCAGAAAGAACGCAATGCCTGCGGCCAGCAACATCGTGCTTTCTTCGCGGGAGGAGCCTTTGATCACTGGAGCGAATAGGAACCTCTCTATGAGCGCCCCAAGTATAGCCAAAGTGACGCATGACATGAAAAGGGCCAAAACAAACGGTACGCCCCACTGGCCGTAGAATGTATAGGTGACGAAACCGCCGATCACATACATCTGCCCATGGGCGAAATTGAGGACGTTCATCAGGGCAAAGATCAGAGTCAAACCAAGCGCGATCATCGCGTATTGGGACCCCAGATAGACGCCATTGGCCAGTATCTGTTCCATGGGGTTATTCTTTCTTGAAAAAGTCCCCGGGCCCAAGAGGCCCGAGGTAGTTCTGCTCAGGAGAGGTCCAAAAGCAGAAAGGGCGTTTAGTCGACTTCAGCGACGAACAGCGTCTCGAATGCGCCGTCCTGATAGACATTCACCACCAGTGGAACAGCAACCTGACGGCGTTGACCAAACGACGTCATACCGACATAGCGCAGCTTAGCATCGCCATTCATGTAAGGGTTCGGTGCCTCAAACGTGTCCATTGTTGCTTTGAACGCGTCCACATCTGTGATTGCTGCAGGATCAGCCTTGAGCGTCTCAAGGATGTATTCCAGTGCATAAACTTTCGTATTTGACTCGTCGTTGTACTCGCCAAACATGTCTGTGTAGCGCTGTACAAATTCGTTCATCATCGGTGAGGCCAGTTCAGGTGTGGATGCACCACCTACCGAAATGAACCCGTTCGCCAAGTCACCGGCACCTTCGGCCAGAACGCCCGCGTCTTGTGCGGTTTCCGTCGAAATCACACCCTGAAAACCCAACTCACGGGCAGAGCGGATGAGTTGAGGTGCATTCGCCGGCGACACACCGGACAACACAAGAAGATCAGGCTGCGCTCGCATAACTGGCGTCAGAACTGGTGTGAAATCGGTGGTGTCGACTTGATATGTCACGTTGGCAGAAACAACCTCAAGCCCAAGAGCCTCGGCTGCTTCAACCCCACCGTCACGCTGGCTGAGCGGATCAGATTCGTTTGCCGCAATGAAAGCAACGGTTTTGACACCCTTTTCTTCCATCAAGTATTTGTAGATCGATGGCCCCGACTGATAGTTGGCAACCATGCCGAGAACGGCATTGGATGCAGGAGCTTGATAAAGAGATTTTGGGAAAGCGTATGGGAAATACATGATCCCGTTGGACTCCGCCACCGGACGCACCGCAGCCGCGCCATCATCGACGTTCGGGCCGACGACATAGTGAATGCCCTCCTGAGCCATCTTTTCCATACCCGCAATCGCGCGCTTGGGGTCTTTCTGGTCATCGAATGACACGATCTCGATGTCATAAGTCGTACCGCCGATCGTGTAACCACCGGTCTCATTGATCCAGGCCGCGCGGGCTTCCATCGAACGTTGGTTCGAGATCCCCCAGGCTGCAGCGGGACCACTGGTCACGCCAACAAAGCCGATCTTTAAAACTGTATTTTCCGCTAATGCCGACGTGGCCTGAAACGAGGTGAGGGCCACTGCCGTCAGCGCGGCTTTCATAAGTGTTCTACGTTGCATGTCTAAACTCCCGTTGAATTCGATTTCGACGACTTAAACGCCATTTTGGGTCGGCAGTTTGATGGACGCACCACTCTTGCCGCTCTTCAAGTTCACGATTGTTAACAATCTATGTCAACAGTTTTAGCAATTTGGTCGACAATTTTCAAAGATTTGCCATA
>NZ_CALJXO010000093.1:0-2586 GCF_937988555.1 uncultured Boseongicola sp.
AATGTTGCGACGAACCCGGCTCTCTTTTTGGGGGAACGGTCGATGGGGACGTGTCGCATAGGCGCGCCTCTGGTGATCCGGCTGGCTCCGGGCGATTATGTGTTGGGGGCGATCACGCAGGCCGGTCAAGCACGCGAGGCGGTCTCAGTTCAGGAGGGTCAGACGCTTTACATGCGCTGCGGGATAACCGCGACGCCGTCGCTTACTCCGCCGCCGTTCCTTGATCCGGTTGATGCGTCCACCGGGGCCCGTCAGTCGGGGGTTCTTGACTGATCCGCGCCTTGGCGGTTCAGATGGCTTTCAGCTCTCCGGCCATGGTGCGTCCATCGCGGCCTTCGATCAGATCGTAGCCAATTTTCTGGTCATCGGCGAGGCCGGTCATGCCGGCGGCTTCTACGGCTGAGATATGGACGAACACGTCGTTGCCGCCCTCGTCGGGTGCGATAAATCCGAACCCTTTGGTTGCATTGAACCACTTCACTGTGCCTGTCGGCATCGGTCTTCCTTCCGTCGTCCCTTCGCGCAAGAAGCGAAGGTCTTGGCATTGCACCCCGACGTAGGAACCGGTCCGGCCCCCAGGGGCTTTGATGTATCCGCAGTGCGAACACCCCTTGAAAATGAAGAGATTCGCGTAAAAAACAAAGCAAATTACTGTTACAGGGGGCGAATTGATGACGGTGCTTTATGGGATTGGAACGTGTGATACGTGCCGAAAGGTGCTAAAAGCGTTGGAAAACATCAACTTAGACGTGACGTTTCGCGATGTGCGGGCCGAGCCGTTGTCAGTGAGCGAGATTGGTCGGTTTTGGGCTGAATTTGGCGACGCTTTGCTGAATACGCGGTCAACGACGTGGCGCGGATTGTCGGAAAGCGAGCGGGCGCGGGCGCCTGCGGCGTTGTTGGCGGATCATCCGACGCTGATGAAACGGCCAGTGATTGAGGGGCCCGGTGGACTGACGCTTGGATGGGATAAGGCCGCTCAGGGCGCGCATCTTGGATCGCGTGCCTCGGGTGCTTAGGTCTTTGCGGTAGAGGAGATAGCCACGTGCGCAACGCAGCGGCAGCTTTGGGATTAATCGGCGGGTTGCTGGCTTTGGTGATGGGGCTGGTAAGCTTTGGCTATACCGAGGCGATCTATCGCTGGGGGGAATTGCCGAACTTTGCCGAGATGCCTGCGAAGGTCGACGAGATCCGTGCGATGTCGGTACTGGCGCCATTGTTGGCAATTGCCGGGGCGGCGATGGCGCCGACGCGCGCCTTGTGGGGCGGCATCGCTTTGGCTTTGGCGTCAGGGGGCATGTACTGGGCGTTTGGGATTGGATTTTTCTCGATCTTCCCAGTCACGATGTGCGGCCTTGCCGCTATCCTTGCGCTGGCTGCGGGTCGGCCTGACGAGCCGAAGCGCCACTTCTGAGGACGCGATCCACCGAGAGAGGGCCGCCGCCGCGCAGGACGAGGTAGGCGAGGACGAACATCCAGAACGCGCGTTGGTCCAGGATCAGGCTGTCGGGGACGCGGTCGAACCATGCGCCAAGCGTACCGTTGGCCAGCCCGCCATGGCCGAAGAGATCTACCCAGCTTTGCATTGCGACGAAGCCGATCATCCCCAAGGCGGCAAGCCGGGTGAACAGGCCGAGGACGATCAGCAACGGCAGGATGAACTCCGCCCAAGTGCCTGCGGTGACGACGGCCCAGTGGAAGGCACCGAGTTGGGAGAAGTCATAGCCGATAGCCTCGATCGTTTTAGGAAAGATTTGGATGTAGGCGCCGTCGCTGGGGAACAGAAAGCCGAGCACACCATCGCCAAGCTTTGTGGTGCCGGAGTTCCAGTAGTAGCCCAAAAGCGTCGCCGCGAAGATGAAACGCGCAAGCGTGGTCATGACGGGTACGGTGATCCGCTCGAGGCCGGAAAAGATGATGTCGTGGAGCGAGGTCAGGGCGCGGATCATGAGTTCAGTCCTTAAGGTCTGTCAGGGCATTGTTGACGATCAAAAGAGCCAGCATTGTCGAAAGATCGAATGTGGCGTCTTCAGTTGTGGCGGCCTCGATGGCGGCGCCGAAGGTTTGGCCATGGAGGAGCACGTCTGTGAAGGCACCTCCGCCAGCGGGCAGAAGGTGCGGTACCGGGTCGAGGTCCGCGCGCAAGATCAGGGTGTCTTGCGCGGCCATGGTCGGCTTCGGTGCGCGGGGGGCGGTATTGAACGCCCAGATCGCGTGGATCGGCCATTTCGAGCGGATGAGCCGGGTGGCTGGGGCAAGCGTGACGGGGGATGCCATCAGTTGCTCGGGCGGGATCGCCTGCAAGGTCGCGGGATCAAAGGGCTGCGCGTCGGCGGCGTGGTAGCTGTGGCGCAGGGCCAGATCAAGGCGCGCAATGTCTGGCAGGTAGCCGATGGTCGCTGTGGGCTCGAAAGCCTCCAAGAAGGTGGGCATGTCGTCGCCGTAAAACATCATAAGAGGAGATGACGGCGGATGTTGGCGCAGGAAAGTGGCGGCAAGGCGCTTGAAGTTTTGCGCCCCGACGAGTTTTGCCACCGTGGGAAATGCTGTTTCAAGCGCCTCGCTAAGCGAAACAGTCACGTTGTT
>NZ_CALJXO010000094.1:0-17626 GCF_937988555.1 uncultured Boseongicola sp.
ACGTAGTCTTTGACCGGTTCAATGTTGCTGGGTTCCTCGTGGTATCCGCGTCGGCCGGCGTCTGATAGGACCGGATCGAAGCCTTCCTTGTACAGGTCGCAATCGTCGACGTCCCAGCCGCGATCGGTCAGGGTTTGGACCACGTTTTGATGCAGCGCGGCGGCGAAACTGTCGTCGCAGGGGTGGGCGTAAAGAACGAGTGCGCGGGTCATTTCTGACCCTCAAAACGGTCAGAAATGAGACGTCGACAAGCCGTCGGTATTCCGTCGGTATTACGTCGGTGCATACGGTCGCGCCTTTAGGCTTCGGTTAAGGGTTGGAGTTTGGGATAGGCGTACATGTCGTCGAAGGAGAAATCCGGGTCATCCCACGCGATCATCTTACCAGGGTTCAGCAGGCCCTTTGGATCGGATTCCTTTTTGAAGGCAAGTTGGCGATCATCGACGGATTGCCGCCCGCCTTCTTCCAGCGTGTAGCGGTGCGGATTGAAGACCATGGCGCCTGCGTCTTCATGGATTTTCACGATCTCGTTTAGGCGCTCTTCGGTGGTGAATTTCACAAGGCTGAGGCCTGCGAAGATGACTTTGCCGTTTTCGCGTAAGGCCTCCAGGTGGTGCAGCACCTCGGGCGACAGCGCATCGCGCATTTGCTCGATCAATTCGATATGGTTTGGATAACCGAAACGCACCTGCAGGTAGGTCACAGAGGGATCAACCTTGAGAGCGCGCAGTGTCGTGTGGTTCCAGCCATATTCAAAGACCGGGCCGGGGCCGCGCTCCCAATTGTTGTCGTCGCTGCGGTAAATCACTGTTGCCTCGGGTCGGCGGCCTGTGAAGGTTTGGAAGCCATCCATTGACTGCGGCGCGACCATGAGGCCAACAAGGTTCGTGCCGGGGTCAACGTGGGGTTTCACCCGCTGGAAGTAGTCGTGGGCGACGGGAGCCTCGAAGATATTGGCCAGTTTGATGAGGATGCCGTCTTCTTTGGCGAGCTGTTCGGTGTAGTGAACAGCCTCCATGAAATTGTCGAAGGCGACGAACATTTCGACCCAGTCATAGGCCGGGGCCAGCGGCATTTCGACTTCGGTGATAATGCCGTTGGTGCCGTAGGCATGGGAAACGCGGGCGATTTCTTCGCCGCGGAATTCGACGACGCGGGGATCGGCCTCCATGGTGACGACGCGCAGGCGGATGATGTTGCCCAGGTCGCGCAAGCTTCCCCATGTGCAGGAGCCGACGCCGCCCGAGCCACCCGCGATGAAGCCACCGATGGTGGCGGTGGCCCATGTGGAGGAGAACATGCGGAGCTCCTGGCCGGAGTGGTCTTTGCAGGCGGCGTCGACGTCTTTGAGGAGCACGCCGGGTTCGCAAATGACGCGTCCGGGCTGAATTTCGCGAACCTTGTCCATGTGGCGCAAATGCATGACGCAGCCGCCTTCCAGTGGCATGGCCTGACCATAGTTTCCGGTGCCAGAGCCGCGCGTCGTGACGGGGACATCATGGGCATAGCAGGCCTTGAGAATCTCGATGACCTCGGCCTCGTTTCTGGGGCGCACGACGAAGTCGGCGGTGACATGGTCAAGGCGGTCTTTTAGGACCGGCGAATACCAGAAGAAGTCGCGGCTTGCCGCTTTGATGGCGCTGTCTTTTTCTTCGATGTCGAGATGGGCAAGGGCGGCCTTGGCGGCAGCGATACGGTCTTGCATCAGGTGGTCTCCATCAAGTGGTCAAGGTCTTTGTAATTGGGAAGCGTCGTGTCGATTTTCTGGCCCGCGCGCAGGACGATGCGGTCGGATTGGGGACGCGCGAACAGTTCGCTCCAGTCGCGGGCGTTGCAGATCACCAGATCGGCGGGCGCGCCGGGTGCGAGGGACGGTGTGTCGAGGCCCATAGCGGCGGCGGGGTTAGTGGTGAATGCGCGGGTCCAGTCGGCATCAGAGTGGTCGAGGTGGCCGATGCGGGTCGAATGGCGCATGACCTCGATCATGTCGAGATCACCGTAGGCGTAGAAGGGGTCGCGGGTGTTGTCGCTGGCAAAACTGACGTTGACGCCGCGGGCCTTCATTTCGTGGATAAGGGTGATGCCGCGCCCGCGCGGTGTGCGGTTTGCGTGACGGTCTTGAAGGTAGAGATTGCAGAGCGGCAGGCTGACAATGTTGATCCCTGCTTTGGCGACAAGGTCGATGGTGTCCATGGCACGGGCGTCGGATTGTGTTGACAGCGAGCAGCAATGGCCGATGGTGACGGGTTTGTCCCAGCCGGTTTCAAGCACGGTTTCGGCGATGGCGCGCAGGGTTTCGCTTTCGGGGTCCATGGTTTCGTCGCTGTGGAAGTCGACCTCGAGGCTGCGGTTTCCGGCGAGGATGAAGAAATCGGTGAGGCGTTGTTTCAGGTCTGCGACTGGATAGGTGACCATGCCGAGGGCCCCGCCGTTTGCGGCGACGATGTCGGCGGTTGCGGCATAGTCGGTTGCAATATTTTCAAAACTTTCGCAGCCGATGAGGCTGGCGGCCTGAAGGTCGATCTTGCCGGCCCATTTGGCGCGCATCTCTGCGAAGACCGGCCATGAGATGTCGTCTTGCGGCGGGATCGAGTCGAGGTGCGTTCGGATCGCTTTGGTGCCGTGGGCGTAGGCACATTTCAATGAAAATTCCATGCGGCCGGCGACGTCTGTGGCGGTCCAGTTCGCGGCGCGGTCGGTGCTGACAGTGGTGAGTGCGCCGTAAAATGTACCGTCTGGGTTCGCGGCGCGGGGCCAGATGTGGCCCTTATCGAGATGGGTGTGCATGTCGGTGAAACAGGGAAAAACCATGGCGCGGCCCATGTCGATCTGGATGCCGCCGGTGTCGGAAATGCGCCCGTTTTTGAGGTGGAGGTAGGTCGTGACGAGGTCTTCCGGGCGACCAATGAGGAAGCCCGGAACGGTGACGTTCATTAGCGTGACATTGCCGTCGGGTATACTGCGAAATGGGCCCATCAGTCGCGTTTCAATGCGCTTTCGTGCCACTTGCGCAGCATGAGGTGACTGATGGTCGAGGTGACGGCGAAGATGACGACGCCCATAGCTGAGATCAGGATCAGCGAGGCATAGAGGCGACCAAAGTTGAAGCGATAGGAGGCCTCGAGCAGCGTTGAGGCAAGGCCGAGGCCGGTGCCGGCGCGTCCAATGACGAATTCTGCAACCACCGCACCGATCAGGGCGAGGCCGCCCGCAATTTTGAGGCCACCGAGGAAGAACGGCAGGGCGGAGGGGGCTGCGAGGTAACGCAGGCGTTGCCAGCGGCTTGCGCCGTAGATGGTAAAAAGGTCCTGCAGGTTATGGTCGGCGGATTTCAGGCCGATGGTGGTGTTCGACAGAATAGGGAAGAACGCCACGATCCATGCGCACAGCAGGGCGGCGACGAAGGCACTGTCGACGTAGATTTGCAAAAGCGGGGCGACGGCGACGACGGGTGTCACCTGCAGGATCACCGCGTAGGGAAAGAACGACATTTCGGCCCAGCGGGACTGTGTAAAGGCGACGGCGAGGGTGACGCCTCCGAGGATGGCGAAGAGGAGGGCGAGGAGAGTAAGGCGCGAGGTCAGCACCATTGCGGGCCACAAGAGGTTCCAGTCGTTGACAATGGATTGTGCAACCAGGACAGGGCCGGGCAGGACGTAGTGCGGGATGTCGTTGATCGTGACGTAGAGGTGCCAGGCGAGGATTGTGAAAAACATCACGGCTGAGGGCAGCGTCCATTTGGCGATGCGGTTGATGCGGTCCTGGCGCGCACGCGCGGCTTCTTCTTCGTCGATCGCGGGGGCCGGGACAGGGCCGGTTTCGGTGAGGCTCATGCCGCTTCTCCTATCGCCTCGCGGAGCGCGTCCGAGGTGGCGCGGGTGTGGACGGCGTATTCGGCCGACGTGCGGAAATCTTCGTCACGTGGGTAGGGGGTGTCGACGTGTAATTCGTGGATGACGCGGCCCGGACGCGCGGCCATGACAACGATGCGATCGGATAGAAACACGCTTTCGAAGACCGAGTGGGTGACGAAGATCACCGTGCAGTCAATCGCGGCCTTCAGGGCCAGAAGATCCTTGTTCAGTTTGAAGCGGGTGATTTCATCCAGCGCTGCGAAGGGTTCGTCCATCAGGATAAGGCGCGGTTTGGTGACCATGGCGCGGGCAATGGAGACGCGCATCTTCATGCCGCCGGATAGCTCGCGTGGGTAGGCATTCTGGAATTTGTCGAGGCCGACGAGTTTCAGGGCTTCAAGGACTTCGTCGCGGACCTGATTGTACGGCACGCCTTTGAGGCGGAACGGGAGCCAGACGTTTTGGGCGACAGTTGCCCACGGCATCAGAGTTGGTTCCTGAAAGACGACGCCGAGGTCGTCGGCATTGCGCCCGCCGTCCCAGGCGATTTTGCCGCGCGTGGGGGGCAAGAGGCCCGAGATTAACCGGAGTGCGGTGGACTTGCCGCAGCCGGACGGTCCGAGAAGCGAGACGAAGTCACCTTCGTTCACGGCCAGGTTCATGTCTTTCAGGGCTACCACGTCACCATTGAACGTCTTTTCGACGTGACTCATAGTCAGCAGGGTTGGGCGCTGATCGATGGGTAAGGCCATTTGGCTACCTCGGGTGAAGAAAACGCCCGGCCGCTAGTGTCAGCGACCGGGCTTGTTGGTCTGATGTGGCTTACTTCAGGTCGAGCCCGACGCCCTTGCCGACGAATTGCGTCGTGTAGGTTGCCGAGTAGTCGAGACCTGCTTCAAGCACACCGGCTTCTACGAGTTTGTTGTAAAAGTCGGACACCTTGGTGTCGGTGATCACGCCGATACCCATGGTTTCTGTATCGCCCGAATCCACGATGCCCCATTCCTTCAATTTGGAAATGGCAAAGTCGATCTTGTCCTGGGTCATTTCAGGATTGGCCGTTTTGATCAGTTCCATCGCGGCGACATTGTCGCCGTAAAGGAAGTTATACCAGCCTTTGATCGATCCTTCGACGAAGCATTCGACCACTTCGGGGCTTTCGTCGATGGTTTTCTGCATGGTTTCGATCGTGGTTGCATAAGACGAGTATCCCGCGTCTGCGATCAAAAAGACACTGGGTGTGAAACCGCCTTCTTTTTCAACAAGGTAGGGCTCGGACGAAAGATAGCCCTGCATCGCGACTTCCTTGTTCGCAAGGAACGGTGCCGGGTTGAATGTGTAGGGCTGGCGCTGTTCTGCGGTGAAGCCATGGGCTGCGATCATCCACTGGTAGTAGGACTGGTAGCCGTTGTCGCCTATCAGCAGGGTCAGGTCTTTGAGATCCTCCCAGCTGCTTGCGCTTTCGGGATGGGCCACGATGACTTGCGGGTGTTTTTGGAAGATTGCAGCCACGTTCACCACGGGAATCTTTTCCTGTGCTGCACTAAATCCTTGCAGCAAATCGCCGCCCATGTGGAACTGGATGCGGTCGGCAAACATCAGCGCGCGGTTGTTCACCTGTGGGCCACCGGGCAGAATGGTGACGCTAAGGCCGCAGGCCTCGTAGGTGCCGTCAGCGACGGATTGGTAAAAGCCGCCGTGTTCTGCTTGGGCGACCCAGTTTGTGCCGAAAGAGACTTCGGTCAAGTGGCCACCGGCAAAGGCACTTGTGCCGGTCAGGGCAGCAGCAACTGCTCCGGCGATTTTCAATTTATTGGACATCCTCACCTCCAGGTTTTTGTCTTTAGTCATATGCGAGGAACCAGGCCGGGCTTCCAATTTGGATCGCCTCATTCGACAGCCCCCTCAGACCGCTTTGCACAATCATTACGCACCTATGTGCGATTCGCCCATGCTTCGGGCACTTAAAGTTCGGAAAGTTTATCCCTTGCACTGGTCCAAAACCCATTGCACCGTCTGCGCATGAAGACACTTGTGCCAGATACGATTGCGCCGCCCTTCGCGCGCTATGCCCATGGGGTCGAGGTGCCTGCGGGGTGTCGCCTGGTATTTACCTCGGGGCAGCTGGGTTTGGCGCGGGACGGTACTGTGCCCGACGCTGTGCGGGCGCAGGCAGATATTTGTCTCAGCAATATAGATGCAATTCTTGCCGAGGCCGGGGCCGGGCGGGACGATGTGGTGCGGATTAGCGCGTTTGTGACGGATCGCGCGTTTATGGCCGCCTATATGGCGGCGCGGGATGCGTGGCTTGCGGATGTCGTGCGTTTGCCCGCATCGACGTTGATGATCGTGAGCGGGTTCACACGGGCAGAATTCAAGGTGGAGATAGAAGTTATCGCGGCGGTTAGGCCTTAGCGGGTTTTTACGGCGCAATCGCCGGGAATTGACAAAATGACTTTGGGTGGCCAAGGGTCGGTGATATGAGGCAAATGCTTGAAATCACTGGAACGATTGCAGCCGGGGCAGGGCCGTTTATGGCTGGTCGGGTGCGGCATGGCTGAGGGCTGGCCCGTTGCGGATGCCGGTCGCCGCATCGGCTTGTTGGGTGGGTCGTTTGATCCGCCGCACGCCGGGCATGTACATATTTCGCGCGAGGCGCTGAAGCGATTTCAGCTTGATGAGGTCTGGTGGCTGGTGTCTCCGGGCAATCCTTTGAAGACACGCGGACCGGCGCCTTTGGGCGAGCGGTTGGCCTTGGCACGTCAGATCATGCAGCATCCGCGTGTGCGGATCACGGACCTTGAGGCGCGGATGGGTACACGGTTTACGGCGGCGACGCTGGACGGCTTGTTACAGCGGTATCAAGGTGTGGATTTCGTCTGGTTGATGGGTGCGGACAATCTGGCGGGGTTTCACCGCTGGGACCGGTGGCGGGAGATTTTCGAGACGGTACCAATCGGTGTTCTGGCGCGGCCTGGGGACCGGATTTCGGCGCGGATGTCACCTGCTGCGCGGCAGTTCCGCTCGGCAAAGCTGAGATCGCGGGAGGCGGGTATTTTGGCGGGTTGCGAGGCGCCGGCTTGGTGCTTTGTGAATGTGCCAATGATGCCGATCAGTTCGACGGCGCTTCGGGCTGACAACGTCAAATTTACGAAAAAGTGAATGTTCGGGGCCACAAAAATGACATGTGAGCCGAGGAAAACCTTGCCTGACTGACCAAGCCGCCGGATAACACGTCTTATGACGAGCACCCCCTCTCGCCGCGCCATTTTGACTGGACTTGCAGCTACCGCCGGGCATGCCGCTTTGGCAGAGGCCCCGTTGTCGACCATGCGTCCGCCGCCCCGTGGAGTGGCGACGCCCCGCGATGGGCGGACGAATGAACTGGTGGCGAAATCGGGTGTTGTGGGTGCAGTTACCTTCGCTGTGGCCGATGCGCAAACCGGTGAAATCCTGGATATGCGCCAGCAGGGACGACCGATGCCGCCTGCAAGCACATTGAAAGCCGTGACCTCGCTTTATGCGCTTGACCGTCTGGGCGCGGATTTTCGTTTTGAAACAAGGGTTTTTGCGGACGGTGAGATCGTTGATGGTGAGTTGAAGGGAGACCTTTGCCTTGTCGGCGGAGGCGATCCGACGTTGACGAGTGATGCGCTTGCGGACCTGTCGAAGGTGGTGGCTGAAGCCGGTATTTCGCGGATATCGGGGCGGTTTCTGGTTTGGGCTGACGCGCTGCCGCGGGCAGATCGGATTGATGCGGATCAGCCCGAAGTGGTGGCGTATAATCCGTCCTACGGGGGGCTGAACCTTAATTTCAACCGGGTTCACTTTGAGTGGATTCCGGAAGGCGAGAAGATCAACATTACGATGCAGGCGCGATCGCTACGATACTCGCCTGAAACGAACGTGGCGCGGATGCAAATGGTGGATCGGTCCTCGCCGGTGTACGAATACCGCAAGGGCATGACGGCTGATTATTGGAGCGTTGCGCGAGGATCGCTTGGAAAGAAGGCGGGCGCGCGGTGGCTGCCTGTGCGCTTTCCAGCCCTCTATGCAGGGGATGCATTTCGATCGGTGGCGCGACTGAATGGGCTGAAACTGCCCTTTCCGCAGGTGTCGCAGACCGCGCCGGTTGGCAGGGTTGTCGGTGCGGCCCCAAGCGATGCGTTGGATCAAATCCTGACGGGGATGATGCGGTATTCGACGAATATCACGGCGGAAGCTGTTGGGATGACGTCGAGCCTTGTGAATGACGTGCCGCTTGGGAACTTGGTCGGATCAGGTTCGCGCATGGCGGGGTGGGCCGAAACACAGTTTGGCACGCGGCGCATGACGTTTCGTGACCATTCCGGGCTTGGGTACGATTCCGAGATCAGCGCGCGTGATATGTTGGAAATTCTGCGGCAAGGCGAGGGCGTTGAGCCGTTGATGAAGTCGCTCTCGGTTCCTGATCCCAATCGCACAGACGGCAAGCCCATGGCGGGTGTGTCGGCGGTCGCCAAGACGGGGACGCTTAACTTTGTCAGTGCGCTGGTTGGGTACATGTATACCAAAAGCGGTCGCCGCTTGGTGTTTGCGATTCTGACGGCAGACAAACAGCGACGGGACTCGATCCCGACGGAGCAACGCGAGCGACCACCTGGATCAAGGACTTGGGCGAACCGCTCGCGGCGCCTGCAAAAACGACTTTTGTCGGAGTGGGCACGCCAGTTCGAGAGGTCCTAGACGACCATGTGGCGCGCGCGCGCGCCGCGTTCGATGGCGGCCGCGCTGAGACGGTCGATATTCAGCTCATGACGCATATCTTCAAGCATCTGAAGTTCGCTTTCGAGCACTTTTCCGTCCGCCACAGCCACATCGCAGGCCATCGCATAGGCGGTTTCGAACAATCGCTCGGGCAACGTGGCGCGCACGCCCTCCCAGAGAATGTCGAGCCCGTCTTCTTCGGCGAAGAGGTCGAGAACACCGTTCGAGATGTCTTTCAGACGCGCGATGTCAAAGTCGGCGAAAGCGGGCAAGTGATTGATAATACGCTCGATCGTGACGAGTTCCGACGTGCGGATGGTTTCGTCAGAGGCTGAGATCGTGATCATGATCGCCACCAGCGTATCGGCCGGTGTGTAGTCATTGGGGAGCAAAGACAAAGCGCATTCCTTTTTCGGATTTCCCTTTGATTTTATTGACGACATACCCGGCCCGCAATAGGTAGCGAGCCTTGCGTGACGGTATCGTGCGCAATCAGTGAAGGAAATGTGAGATGACCGCTTTAATAGATGCAGCAATGACCTCTAAGGCCTGGCCCTTTGAAGAGGCGCGGCGCATTTTGAAACGGTATGAAAAAGTGCCTCCTGAGAAGGGTTATGTGCTGTTTGAAACGGGCTATGGTCCGTCCGGTTTGCCGCATATCGGGACATTTGGCGAAGTGCTGCGCACGACAATGGTGCGGCGTGCATTTGAGGTAATGTCAGATATTCCAACGAAGCTTATCTGTTTTTCGGACGATATGGACGGGTTACGCAAAGTGCCGGACAACGTGCCGAGCCCCGAGATGCTGCGCGAGCATTTGCAGCGGCCTTTGACGCGCGTTCCAGATCCGTTCGGTGAGTACGACAGCTTTGGTCATTACAACAATGCGATGTTGCGGCGATTCCTGGACACGTTCGGGTTTGACTACGAATTCTATTCGGCGACAGAATTTTATGCCTCGGGGCGCTTTGACGAAACTCTTTTGCTGGCGTGCGAGCGTTACGATGATCTGATGGCCGTGATGTTGAAAAGCCTGCGCGAAGAACGCCAGCAGACCTATTCGATTTTCCTGCCGATCAGCCCGACGACGGGCCGGGTTTTGTATGTTCCAATGAAAGAGGTGAATGCCAAGGACGGCACTGTCACCTTTGATGACGAGGACGGCACGGAGACGACGCTTCCGGTGACAGGCGGGAATGTAAAGTTTCAGTGGAAGCCGGATTTTGGCGCGCGCTGGGCGGCTTTGGGTGTGGATTTCGAGCCCTACGGTAAGGAGCACGCGCCGAACACGCCTATTTATTCCAACATCTGTCGGGTGCTTGGGGGCCGTGCGCCCGAGGTGTTCACCTATGAATTGTTCCTTGATGAGATTGGCCAAAAGATTTCGAAGTCGATGGGCAATGGCATTTCGATTGACGAATGGCTGACCTATGCCTCGACCGAAAGCCTGTCGTATTTCATGTATCAAAAGCCGAAGACGGCGAAGCGGTTATTTTTCGATGTGATCCCGAAAGCGGTGGACGAGTATCACCAGCAGCTTCGGGCCTACGTTGATCAAGACGAAAAGGCGCGGCTGGCCAATCCGGTGTTCCATATTCATCAGGGCGAAGTGCCGGTGTCGAATATGGTTGTGCCGTTTGCGATGTTGTTGAATTTGGCGTCGGTTTCAGGTGCCAAGGACAAGGAAACGCTTTGGGGTTTTATTGGCCGCTATGCGCCGGATGCAACGCCTGAGACGCACCCGGATATGGATGAGGCTGCGGGGCACGCGGTGCGATATTTTAACGATTTTGTGCGCCCGACGCGCGAGTTTCGTGCGCCAAGTGAAATGGAGCGTGCAGCGCTTGAGGACTTGCGTGATCGGCTTGCCGATTGGGATGGTGGAGCGGATCCGGAAGAGTTGCAGTCGATGGTGTTTGCCGTCGGAAAACAGCATGGGTTCGAGCCGCTGCGCGATTGGTTCAAGGCGCTTTACGAGGTGCTTTTGGGCGCGTCGCAGGGGCCTCGGTTTGGCGGGTTTATTGCGCTGTACGGGGTGCCGGAGACGATTACCCTGATGGATCGTGCGTTGGCGGGCGAGCTGTCCTAAGGCGATTTTTTGAACCAAACTCGCCTGACCCGCGTATCTTTTAAAAGAGAAGCAGCGGAAAAGGAGAGCGACATGCGTCGATTTGTATTCGGAATTATGCTTTGGATCGGATGGTCTGGGTTGCTCTTTGCCGCTGATGTTTTGCCAGCGGAACCGGCCATCGAAGGTACAATCCAAGATCAGATCGAGGCTTTTCAGGCGGATGATTTCGCTGAGGCGTTCACCTTTGCATCGCCGAACATTCAGATGCTATTTCGCGACGCCGACAATTTCGGAACAATGGTCAAGAACGGCTATCCGATGGTCTGGCGCCCGGATGAGTTTCGGTTTTTGGAATTGCGCGAGGTTGCTGGCAACCTGTGGCAGAAGGTACTGGTGCGAGATGCCGCTGGCACCGTCCACATTCTTGATTATCAGATGATCCAAACGACCGAGGGCTGGCGCATCAATGGCGTGCAGCTTTTGCGCACGCCGGATGTAGGTGCATGAGCCTTTCAGCAAACGCATGGTTTATGCTGGTTTAAGCCACTCCCGCTAAATCCATTTTCCGACGCCTGAATGATCACGGGCTAATCACGACAGCAGTTTCGCCGTCTCTTCGTGGTGGAGGGTCTCTTTTTGGCGCTGTTTTCGATGGCCTTCATAATAGTAAATCATCGCGGGACAGGCGAAACGCTTTGCCAAAACCGCCATTCAGGTGAGCGTCATAGGGGGTAAGACGTGCAAAATGGAAGTCGGTGAAGCCGATGTAGATTTTTGCCTTGGGCTGAAGCGACAGATAGCGGTCTATACGGGCTTGGGTTTTTTGGACAAATTGGGCGTCTACTTGCAGCGTCAGTCGGGGATGCGTCAGTGGATCGCCGCGGGGTCCGGGTTCTCCGACAAGCAGCGAGGCTTTGGGCGCCTTTCTTAAGGCTTTTGTGTGGGTGGATAAATCCGACACCAATGTGATGGGGCAGCCATCTGTATCGGTTGTGATGGCAATCCGGGTAACCATTGGTGCGCTGTCCCAGATGACACCGAGGGCGCCGAAGGTGGCGTCATTGATCAGATCGCGCGCAAGGGCGCGAGCATCGTCGTCGGTGGGGCGGACTGGATCCTGAGCCATGATGTCAGGGTCTGCGCGCGATGCAGTCGATTTCGACAAGTGCGCCGACCGCCAAAGCCGTGACGCCCACGGTGGTTCGGGCCGGACGTCGCTCGGCGGGGAAGTAGCTTTGGTAACATTCGTTAAAGTCGGCGTAGTCGCGTTCGAATTCGGTCAAAAAGCACCGGCATTGGACGACATGTCTGAGCTCGAGGTCCAGTTCCGAAAGGATCGGCGCGAGATTGTTCATCACGCGGGCGGTCTGCGCAATGACGCCTTCGGGGAGCGGCGCGTCCGGGGCGTTGGGGTCGGTTGGCATTTGTCCGCTCAGAATGACCCAGCCATCGGTTTCAACGGCGTGGCTGAAGGGGGCTACTGGGCGTGGTCCGCTTGCAAAAAGGTGGAATTCAGGGGGCATGACGACGTCCTTGGCGGTTTGTGCAGATCATCGCACGCAAGGCGCTGGACTGTCGACGGTGATTGTCAGGCGATGGGTGCGGCGATGCAGGCGCGGAACCGCTGAATTTCGGGGGCCGCGTCGTTCAGCGGGAAGGGTATCGCGGTGTCCCCAAGCAGTACAGTGGCCGTAGCGTTGAATTCTAATCCATTCAAGACATTGCCGAAGCCTTGGTCGCGGACGGTTACGGTTGGGCCGTCAACCATCTGGCGGTCGGTTGTAATAGTCAGCGCGCGGGGGCCGTCGAACCGTATGCCAAAGATGGGGGCATCGGGCCATTGGGTATTTGCGGTGACCGCGATGGCGTAGGGGTCGGGCAGGCGGGGGTCGTAGGAGAGCGTCAGCGCCCCGTCTGCGGTTTCATGGGAAACGGTACAGACCGGGGAAGCGGTGAACTCCCACGCGGTGGCGGGAGTCGCGAGGAGGGCGAGGGCGATGAGTGTGCGCATGTGGGGGATATAGCCCGGTCTTTGTGCGTGTCAGCTTTCCATTTCCGCTGTATCGAAATCAATGTGGATGTGGTTGCCGTCGGGATCAAAAAAATTGACTTGTACGATGGGCATTCCAGGGACGACGGCCAGGCGGTGATCGATGGTGTGCGCATCGAGAAGTGCGCGGAAATCGGCGAGGCCTGTGGCGCTGAAGGCGAAGTGTTCGAGGCTCAGGTTGAGTCCGGCTGCAACACTGCCGTCGACGCCGACGAGGTGGATGTAGGGGTGATCCCCAAGATAAAGCCATGCGCCCGGAAAGCCGAAATCGGGGCGTTTGCCGGGGTGGAGATCAAGGATGGCGCCGTAAAAGGTGATCATCTCGTCGAGTTGCGCAGTGCGGACGTTGACGTGGTCGAAGGCGAGGACGGGCATTGGCGGGCCTTTGGATTTGGATTTGCCAAGCGTCTCGCAGTAGGATCAGGAATGCAAGCCTTGGAGGCGGGATGACGCGCGAAGAATTCAACGAGTTTTGCGGTGGGCTGAAGGCGACTAGCCATGTTGTTCAGTGGGGCAATGCGGATGTGTGGAAGGTTGGTGGGAAGGTTATCGCGCTGTGTGGGTGGTACGAGGGGAATTCGGCGTTCACGCTTAAGGTGGGGGATATCGCCTGGGAGGTTTTGCGGGACGCGCCGGGAATACGGCCTGCGCCTTATCTTGCGTCGCGGGGGATGAAGTGGGTGCAAGTATACGAGGTGGGGGCGTTGAGTGAGGCGTCTTTGCGGGATCATATCGTGGCGAGCTATGAGATGGCGGTGGCGAGGTTGACGAAGAAGGTTAGGGCGGAGTTGGGAGTGAGTACTGGTTCAGACTGAAAGCCCGCTGTGGGGTCCAGGAAACGCTTCAATGAACGCACGCAAAAAGCGTCATGTTTGAGGAGCGCTTCAATGCGTGACCAAATCTGAAACCCGGCGGGTCGGGCCAGATACAGAGGTTCGTATACTCCCAGTTCAGGACTCTCCCCTTTGGGCAATGGCCTCTCAATGTCGGTGCCGTGCGTAAACGCTACAGACAGATCAGGTAGCTTACCTGCCCCGCCGCTTCACATTCCCCCCCTTTTGGCCGGCCTTTCCGGCTGTGCTCCGGCCCTTGCCTTTCGCGTTGTCTCTCACGGCCTGATCCACCGCTGACTGTCGCGCCAGGGGGTCGTCGGCTATCGTAAGTTGTACAGTTTCGAGCCGTTTGACTTCGTCTCGCAGACGCGCCGCCTCTTCGAACTCGAGGTTCTCGGCGGCTTTGCGCATGTCGGTGCGTAAGCCCTCCAAGACAGCCTGCAAATTTGCGCCGACAAGCGGTTTGTCGATCTTGGCCGTAACGCGGTTCATGTCGACGTCGCCCTTGTAGAAACCGGCCATCACGTCGTCGACGTTCTTTTTGATCGTCGCGGGTGTGATGCCGTGTTTTTCGTTGTAGGCGATCTGCTTGGCGCGGCGGCGGTCGGTTTCACCCAGCGCGCGCTCCATCGAGCCGGTGACGCGGTCGGCGTACATGATAACGCGGCCTTTTTCGTTGCGTGCGGCGCGACCGATGGTCTGGATGAGGGAAGTTTCCGAGCGCAGGAAGCCTTCCTTGTCGGCGTCGAGGATTGCGACAAGGCCGCATTCGGGGATGTCGAGGCCTTCGCGCAAAAGGTTGATGCCGATCAGGACGTCGAACGCTCCGAGACGGAGATCACGGAGGATCTCGATGCGTTCCAGCGTATCGATGTCGGAGTGCATGTAGCGGACTTTGATGCCCTGTTCGTGCATGTATTCGGTGAGGTCCTCGGCCATGCGTTTGGTGAGCGTGGTCACAAGCGTTCGGAAGCCGTCTTGGGTGACTTTGCGGACCTCGTCGAGAAGATCGTCGACCTGCATTTCCACCGGGCGAATTTCGATCATCGGGTCGATGAGCCCTGTGGGGCGGATGACCTGTTCGGTAAAGACGCCGCCGGCCTGCTCAAGTTCCCACGCGGATGGTGTGGCTGAAACGAAGATCGATTGTGGGCGCATGGCGTCCCATTCCTCGAATTTGAGGGGACGATTGTCCATGCAGGACGGCAGGCGGAACCCGTGTTCTGCTAGCGTGAATTTGCGCCGGTAGTCGCCTTTGTACATGCCGCCGATTTGCGGGACCGAGACGTGACTTTCGTCGGCGAAGACGATGGCGTTGTCGGGGATGAATTCAAACAGCGTGGGGGGCGGTTCGCCGGGCGCGCGTCCTGTGAGGTAGCGTGAGTAGTTTTCGATGCCGTTGCAGTGGCCTGTGGCTTCGAGCATTTCGACGTCGAAGTTACAGCGCTGTTCCAGGCGTTGCGCTTCGAGCAGTTTGCCTTCGTCGACGAGTTGGGCGAGGCGCATTTTCAGTTCGGATTTGATGCTTTCAATGGCCTGCTTCAGCGTTGGTTTGGGCGTGACATAGTGGGAGTTGGCGTAGATGCGCACCTTTTCCATCGCACCGGTCTTTTCGCCGGTGAGACTGTCAAATTCGACAATGCTTTCGAGTTCCTCGCCGAAAAAGGACAGACGCCATGCGCGGCTATCGAGGTGGGCGGGCCAGATTTCCAAAGAGTCGCCGCGCACGCGGAAGGTGCCGCGCTGAAAGGCCTGATCGTTGCGTTTGTATTGTTGTGCGATGAGGTCGGCCATGACTTTTCGCTGATTGTATTCGTGGCCCGTGATGAGCTCCTGGGTCATTGCGCCATAGGTTTCGACCGAGCCGATGCCATAAATGCAGGACACAGACGCCACGATGATCACGTCGTCGCGTTCAAGGAGGGCGCGTGTGGCCGAGTGGCGCATCCGGTCGATCTGGTCGTTAATTTGGCTTTCTTTTTCGATGTAGGTGTCGGATCGGGCGACATAGGCTTCGGGTTGGTAATAATCGTAAAAGCTGACGAAATATTCCACAGCGTTGTCGGGGAAGAAGCCTTTGAATTCTCCATAAAGCTGTGCGGCCAGTGTTTTGTTGGGCGCAAGAATGATCGCTGGACGTTGAGTTTCCTCGATGACTTTCGCCATGGTGTAGGTCTTGCCGGTGCCGGTTGCGCCGAGCAGGACCTGGTTTTGCTCACCTTCGTTAATGCCCCCGGAAAGCTCGACAATGGCCGTCGGCTGGTCACCCGCGGGCTTGAAATCTGTGTGCATCACCAAAGCGCGGCCGCCCTCGAGTTTCTCGCGGGCAGGGGTGCCTGAGGCACTGGAATGAAGAGCAGGTTCGGCGGACATCGGTGATTCCTTTCGGTCCATCAGATTTGATCTTCTTTTGTTCCGGTTCAAGGCGTTGTTTGCCGTAACTGGGACGCTGCTGACAATTTGAAGAGAATTGATGCTAAAAATGCGCTAAGTGGAAACGCAAGCTAAGGAGGAAATAAAAATTATGACTCACGCATATCGTGTATAGTGATTGCATGAAGCGGCTGAGCGAGTTGCCGCCCCCGCGCGCGAATTACCCATCTCTCGTTCCCAGTGCTCCGATTGGCACTCATCTGAGGCGTCTTCTGCCCTTGCGCCACCAGCCCTTTTTGAGCGATAGATCATTTAGCGAAAAGGGAACTTGTTATGACAGCGCGCATCTTCAAACCTGCGAAATCGGCTATGTCCTCGGGGCAAGCGAAAAGCCGCGAATGGGTGCTGGAATATGTCAACGACACGGGCCGCGAAGTTGATCCGCTGATGGGCTGGACGTCTTCCGACGATACCCAAGCCCAAGTTCGGATGCGGTTTGCGACAAAGGAAGCCGCGCTGGATTATGCAAAGGATCACGGCATTGAGGCCGTAGTCGCTGACCCCAAGCCCCGAAAACCGAATGTGCGTGCCGGTGGCTATGGAGAGAATTTTGCAACCAACCGCCGGGGGGCCTGGACTCACTAAACGGCGCTGACCGACGAAGTTCAAGTCGCGGTTACACGGTGCAAGAGAAATTCGATCATACCCTCAAGGCGCTCGCGCGGGACTGCTGAAATGCGGTTTTCGAGGCCGAGCAGCACTATTCCATGAACCGACGAGAACAGCGCCCGGGTCATCAGGTCTATTTCGCCGGGTGCCGGGTCGGGGTGCAACTCGGATAATGGCCCGGCAATGATGGCAAAGAGGCGACCGAGTTCTTCGAGATACCACGCAGGCACGTCGCGATCCGATGACATTTCGACGTCAAAAAGCGCACGCCAGAGATTCGGGTTTGCGATTGCAAACTCGAGGTAAGCGACGGCCATTGCGACGAGACGTTCGGTGGGCGTGGTGTCAGCAACCTTGGCGACGGCATCAGAAACGTGGGTGCCAAGGCGGCGAAACGTGCGTCCGTTTACCGCCAGCGTCAGCCCAGTCATGTCATCAAATACGTTGTAGATCGCACCGACCGCGCATCCGGCTTCCGTTGCCAAAGTGCGGGCGCGCAAAGAGGCCAGCCCATCAGCGCGAACATGCGCCTCGGCAAGTTCGGTGAGTGTCGTGCGCAGAGCCTCGCGCCGCTTGGTTGTGTCATGAGCCATAAAAAACCTCCCACCTGAACGCCGTTCAATGTCCTAACGCGCCCGAGTTTTCTGCGCAACAGACTTGCCAATATCGAAACGGGAAGCCAATAACACCTTTAGCGGTCCCATAGCTCAACTGGATAGAGCAGCTGACTTCTAATCAGCAGGTTCGGGGTTCGAGTCCTCGTGGGATCGCCAATTAAATCAATATGTTAAAGTGATATTCTAATAGGCTTTCTCCAAGAACTTGCCTTTGGGGAACAGAATTCCTCAAAAAAAATGCAAAATGTTCTTATGCGTCTCAAACCATCTTCATTCGCAGTTTGCGTGCGAGAAATCATAGGGTAGGCAGCCGCCCCTAGGCAGCACACCCATTAATTTCTTTTCTTTAGCATAGACTTGTGATTCAATTTCCGGAAAATAACGGCGTGAGTGGGACATGGCACGATCAGACA
>NZ_CALJXO010000095.1:0-2860 GCF_937988555.1 uncultured Boseongicola sp.
GAGATCGACGAGATCGGCGCAATCAAGGTGATCATTGACGCCGTTGCCCCGCCGACACGAGGAATAAGCCAGAACAAAGTGATGAACGCCGCCGAGGCCAAAACAAACCCGATTACAAACAAACGCGCCCAGGTTTCGGGCCGTTTAATAACCGGCATGCCTTCAAGACCAGGCGCCAACGGTGCAAGGATCAGCGTGCCAAGCATCACGATGATGGCCCACTAGCAATACGCCATCCTGCTTGTCCTTGAAATCGCACCCCTGACCCTATCGCCAAAAACCAATCAGGTGTCATTGCGTTTCGTGATGGATCGCCTCACCATCTGAGGCGCCCCGCGACTTGACCTAGGGGGCCCTGCCCGGCTACGGCCAAGGAATGCGCAATAATCCAGCCCTTGATAGCGTGCTCTCTGCCCTAGCCGATCCGACCCGGCGGCGCATTCTTGAGATGCTGCTGGAAGACGACATGGCCGTGACCGACGTCGCTGAACCCTTCGAAATGTCTTTGGCGGCGATCTCCAAGCACCTCGGCATCCTCACCCGCGCTGGCCTGATCGCTCAGGAAAAACGCGGCCGCGTAAAGTGGTGCAAACTGAACCCGGACGCGCTGCGCGGCACAAGCATCTGGATGCAAAGCTTCGGTCAGTTCGACGCGGTGGATCTCGATGCCTTCGAGACCTTCCTTGAACGCCAGCTTGGCTCCGACGATCAGTCAGGCGCCTAGGCGGGCTGTGCAGCCCCCTCGCGCAACAGCATCACCAGCGCCAGAATTGTCAGCCCCACGCCAGGCACCATGACAAGCGGCGGCACATCGCCCGCCAAAACCAATTCCCACAAGATCACCCAAGTCGGGATCAAGTAGGTATAGGCCATAACCTTTGCCGCCTTCAGCCGCATCGACGCGAACTGGATCAGACTGATCGAGGCGACGGACGCAAAGATCACCAAATAGCTAAGCACCGCCCAGACCAAAACCGGCAAGGCGCTCCAATCCGTCGCGACAATCCGCGAGGCCCCGAAAACACCGACAAGGATCGCACCTCCGACCATCGTCCCCAATGCGAAAGCGAACACCCCTTCGCCCCGGTTCAGGCGCGGCACCAAAGGAATATAAAGCGCATGCGCCACGCAGCCGACAAAGAAGATCATCTCGCCGATCCCCACGTCAAACGCCAGAAACGCCGCAAAATTCCCCCGAAAGATGACCCATAACGCCCCGATTGCCCCGAACAGCAACGCCACCGCCATTCGCCGGTTCGTGACCTGCCCCATGATCAGCCAGGCAAATCCAGCCGCCATCACCGGGGTTAGCGTAAATACCGCCGCAGTCGAGACAGGATGCGCGGTCTTCAGCCCCTCAAACATCAAAACAAAGTACAATCCGAACAGACCACCCAACAGCAGATACCGCCATGACGCCCGCAAGGCCGCCCGTGTGAACTGGCCCGTCGCAACCGCAATCACACTGACCACAAGAGCTGCCAAAACAAACCGCACGGCCGTCAATGCCATCGGATCAATCTGATTGGCGATCCGCCCGCCGAACGAATATGACCCCGCCACCAAAGCCGAAAATGCCACCATACCGATGTGGCCCTTCAACTCCTCGCGACGAGAAACCGGCCCAGCGGCTACCACGATTTGGCTTCTTCCTTCAGGAACTTCAAAAACGTCTGAACCTTTGTCGTGCGATGAAGATCCACATGCGTCACCAACCACAACGGCGCGGTCCATTCCTCGAGGGGCTCAAACAAACGTACGATTCCAGTGTAGCGCTCAGCGTCCCAGGTCGAAACGAACCCGATCCCAACGCCCGCAATAACCGCGTCCCGCAGGACCCGATTATCAGTGCCGCGAAACACGAAGCGCTCGGACGGGACCTTTTCGCGCAGCCATCGCGCAAAAGGCGCACGGCTTTCGATGCTGTCGAGGGTCACGAAATCATGGGCTCCCAGATCGTCAATCGTCTCGGGACGACCTTTGCGCGCGATATAGTCGTCGGAGGCATAAAGCGTTATTTCCTGCGGCACGAATGGCTGCACCACGTTGTCGGGATTGTCCGGCGCCCGCCCCGCACGCACCGCCACATGCGCCTCACCGTACTCAAGCCGCAAAACCGTATCCCCGGTAATGTATCGCACAATCAGATCGGGATAGAGCGCCTGAAACCGCGCCAAGACCGGCGTCAGTCGCGGCGACACAGACGTCAAAGACGTCACCACCAACTCGCCCGACACCTGATCGCCTCGCCCGCGAATGCGACCCACCAACTGCGTGAACTGATCGTCGGTCGCCTGCGCAACCTGCAACAAATCCAGACCCGCTTCTGTCGCCGTATAGCCTCGCGCATGCCGCTGAAACAGCTTCACCCCCAGCCGCGCCTCAAGCGCATCAATGTGGCGAATGACCGTCGCGTGATGGACGCCCAAAGCTTCCGCCGCTCCGCTCACGGTCCCCATACGCGCCACATGGTAAGCGGTGCGTATCTCATCCCAAGTGCTAATCGACATGGCAAACATCCCTATTTCTTGCTCAGAGCATATCGTGCGAAAATTAAGACATCCACAGGGCTATCGTTCAATTCCTCACAAAAACGCACAACGCGCGTTCACTTTATCGGAATACCGCCTGGCCCAGGCCAAGCCTACCTCTGCGTCAACACGAACCAAGGAGGCTTCCATGCCCACGAAAATTCTTCAAATTGACGCATCCGCCCGCAAAACTGGCTCCATCTCCCGCGATTTGGCCCACCGCATCGTCGACCGCTTTGAGAGAGCCCAGGTCACTACCCGCGACCTCGCGACGCCGTTGCCCCAAATCACCGAAGACTGGATCGGCGCAAACTTTACGCCCGCAGCCG
>NZ_CALJXO010000096.1:0-8152 GCF_937988555.1 uncultured Boseongicola sp.
GTTCAGGGCTTGGGTCATCAGGCCCACAACCGAAGGCTGGCTGATTGTCTGGCCACACGCGATGGGCAGGGGCATGTCCTCGTAGGCGCGTTCTGCAAACACGCCCTTCACGAAGGCGCCGCGATCGACCTTTTCCATGGCGTTCAGCGTGGCCTTGTCCCGCACGCCGCGCTGGCGAAGCTGAAACAGGAACTGCATCTGACGTTCGGCGATATCTTCGGTCATTCAAGCCGGTCCCGCAGGGCATCAAGCGCGTCATGCGCCGTCAGGTCCGCCTGAAGCGGCGTCACGGAGATATAGCCATCGAGGTTCACAGCCGCATCCGTGCCAGGATCAGTTGGCACGTGCTGAGGGCCACCTTTGACCCACAGGAACATCCGTCCCGACGGCGAGATGTGTGGTTCGGTCGAAAACGACGTGTCGCGGCGATAGCCTTGCGCCGCCACTTTCAAACCCTTCACATTGGCCGAGGCGACAGGCGGGAAGTTCACGTTGTAAAAGATACGATAGTCCCGGTCGTCCCAAAGCCCGTGGCGCAAGAGCCGGCGCACGGTGTCGATGCCGTGACCGGCGGAGGCCTCGAACGGGTTGTCGAGTGCGTTGTTTTCGGGCCCGTAGAATTGCGACAACGCAATGGCGGGCAGGCCCTGCAACGCGGCCTCCATCGCCGCACCGATCGTGCCGGAATAAAGCACGTTCTCAGCCGAGTTGTTGCCCCGGTTCACGCCGGACAAGACCAGATCGGGGGGAGCGTCCTTCATCACCTCATGCAAGCCAGCCAGCACGCAGTCGGCAGGGGAGCCTTCAGCGGCAAAGCGGCGTGTCGCAAGCTGAATAAGCATCGTCGGATGGGTGTAGCTGATGCAATGGCCAACGCCCGATTGCTCGAACGCAGGGGCGACCACCCAGACCTCGCCGTCTGGGCCGGCAATCTCGGTGGCGATATCTTCCAGCACGCGCAATCCGGGTGCGTTGATGCCGTCATCGTTGGTGATCAGAATACGCATGGCAAAACGCCCCGCTGCCCTTTTTTATTGGTTTAGGTCACAGCGCGCGCACGGGCAAGGCGGAGGGCCCCGTTACCCAGCGCGAAAGGAAGGTTTTTGGGGCGCTAAGGCGATTTAAGTGCCTCAAGCACTAGATGCGCGGCCTCGGCGGGGGGCGTCAATGAGGCGCGGTCTTCGCCGGGGAAGAAGCGGGCGCGGGTGGCGGTGGGCATTGGCAGTGGCGTGACGATGGTCACTTTTGGGCCGGTCTTCATCGTTTCAACCTGCCAGCTTTTGGCCAGAGCCATCTGTGCGGCCTTGCTGGCGCCGTAAGCTCCGAAGAATTTCTCACCTGCACGTGGGTCGTTAAAAAACAACGCATGCCCGGCCTCTGCAGATTCCAGCAAGGGCGCGACCATGGCGATCAGCGTCGCGGTTGCCGTCACATTGATCTCGATTGATTTCTTCAGGTCCTTGGCGTCGATGTGACTGGCAGGCGCAAGAGGTGCGGCATGGATCGCGGTATGCGCCCAAAGATCAATATGCCCCCAGCGGTCAAAGATAGACCGGCACAGCTGCGCCATCGCGTCGGGTTTGGTGATGTCCATCGGCGCCAGCGTAGCGGCCCCACCAATGGCTTTGATGCGGTCGTCCAATTCCTCCAGCGCGCCAACGGTTTTGGCGACGGCGACGATGTGGTGGGTCGGGGCGAGGGCTTCGGCAAGTGCTGCCCCAAGGCCACGCGATGCACCGGTGATGAGAGCGATTTTTGTCATGGGAGGGGTCATGGCGTCGTCGGCGATGGGCGTCAAGGGTGGCGCGGTTATTCCGCCGCCTTCAACTTAAACCCTTTTTCGATCTGATCGCTTGGTGCGACTGGATATTCACCCGAGAAACAGGCGTCGCAATAGGCCGGTGATTTAGGATCGCGGCCCTTCGCCTCGCCAACGGCGCGGTAAAGACCATCGAGCGAGATGAACTTCAGGCTGTCGACGCCCAGATGTTCGCGCATTTCGTCTTCGCTCATCGTGGCAGCAAGAAGCTTTTCGCGTTGCGGCGTGTCGACCCCGTAAAAGCAGGGCCAGGCCGTGGGCGGCGAGGCAATGCGGAAGTGAACTTCGGCGGCACCCGCATCTAGGATCATCTCCTTGATTTTCCGGCTGGTCGTCCCGCGGACCACGCTGTCGTCGACGAGAATAACCCGTTTACCGCGAATAAGCGCGCGGTTCACGTTCAGCTTCAAACGCACACCCATATTGCGGATTTGCTCGCTTGGCTCGATGAAGGTCCGGCCCATGTATTGGTTGCGGATTATGCCCATCGCATAGGGAATTCCGCTTTCCTGCGAATACCCGATGGCCGCAGGCGTGCCACTGTCGGGGACGGGGCAGACCATATCGGCATCGACCGGTGCCTCGCGGGCAAGTTCAACACCAATGGCCGAGCGTGTCTCATAGACCGAACGTCCGCCAAGCGACGAATCAGGTCGTGAGAAATAGACGTGCTCGAAGATACAGAAGCGGGACTTTTGGGTCTCGAAGGGACGATGGCTTGTGACCTCGCCATTAGCAATGACGACCATCTCGCCCGGGTCGATTTCGCGGATGAACTCGGCGCCGATGATATCAAGTGCGCAGGTTTCTGACGCCAAAGCCCAACCATCGCCAAGCTTGCCTAGGACCAGCGGGCGCACGCCCAGCGGGTCACGCACACCGATAAGTTTGGTGCTGGTCATCGCCACGATGGAAAACGCGCCCTCAACGCGGCGCAGCGCATCTTTCATCCGGTCCGGGATATTGCGCTGCAACGACCGCGCCATCAGGTGGATGATACATTCGCTGTCGGAACTGGACTGGAAGATCGAACCACGCTCGATCAGCTCTTTGCGCAAGGCGTCTGCGTTGGTGATATTGCCATTGTGGGCAATGGCCGCGCCGCCCATGGAGAACTCGCCAAAGAACGGCTGCACGTCGCGGATTTGCGTAGCGCCTTTGGAGCCGGCGGTTGAATAGCGCACATGGCCAATGCCGATTTCGCCGGGCAGTGTGTCCATCACCGATTGATTGGTAAAGATATCACGCACAAGACCAAACCGACGCGCCGAGGCGAACCCGGTTTCGGGGTCATGGGTGACGATGCCGCCCGCTTCCTGGCCGCGGTGTTGTAGGGCGTGCAGACCAAGGGCGACGAAATTCGCGGCCGATGTCATGCCGGTTACACCAAACACACCGCATTCTTCGCGGAGCTTGTCGTCATCAAAGGGGGTCGTCGTAATCGGAAGATCGGCCATGAGGTCGAGGGACGTCCGTGTGGGGCAGATTTAAGACCGTCTTAGAGCGAAGTGCCCGCCTTGTCACGTCATCAAAACCCGAAAATTGCCTAAATTAAAGACGAAGGCCCGCACACTTGGATGCGGGCCTTCTGCGGGTGAGGCAAATACCGTGGAGCACGGCGGAACTCGTAACATTGGCGGGAACTCGGAAAAACAAAACACCGTGCAACCACCCGCTTAGGGTAGACGCCGATCGACAACATGCCGATCGGCGCCTTTTACTCAAAACACTCATTACGCGGGCCTTTGGAACATCCGCTGTCCCGCTTACAAATACAGTTATGCCCCCCACCGTTGGCATCAGTAGGGCGCAAATGGCGTCGAAATGGGCGTCTTTGTGATTGGGGGTGCCCAGACATTTGGGCAAGATTGGACATGGTTTTTCATTGCCGCTGGATTCCTGCCGCGATGTGGGGCGCTGTGTATTCAATCAGGTGTATCGGCCAAACACTGTCGTCGCATCGGGGACAAAGGCGAGATTTGACGCCGTCAACAGATCCGCCGAAAGTGCCCTATTCAACTGTATTTTCTTAAGGAAACAGTTTGTTTCCACTCAATTATTACGATTTTCTTTGCTTGATGGGCGGAAATCAGTATTTGCACCTGCTCAGAATCACACGATTCGGATGCCAAAAGCGGTCAAATAGGGCTGGCGGTGGCTTGGTTACTCTGGCGCGATCGAACTGCGACTCATCAGGTCTTCGTAACGCGCTGCAATCCAAGCCGGCGCATCCTCGGGGATTTGCTCGGCAAGCGCATCAGAAACCTGCGCATAGATCGAAGCCGTGCGGCTTTCGTCGACGAAGGCGAAAGGCTCGGAGACGATGGCGCGGTCATAAAGCACCATGGCAATCGCGACTAACAGCGCGCCCCGCACGACGCCGAAGAGAAAACCAAGGCCCTGATCAATTCCACCAATGGCCGAGCGTTGAACCACTCCGGCAAAAAGCGGCGTAAAGAACGACACAAGGATCAAGGCGACGGCAAAGACCGCAGCAAAGGCTGCGATCATTGACAATTCACCGGAATTTCCGAGGAAGTTGTTCAAGACCGGAACTTCGCGCATCAAAGGCTCGGCCGCAGGTGCAAGGTAATATGCCACAACCGTCGCAATGACCCAGCCGCCAATTGCCAGCACTTCACGCACAAAGCCGCGCGAATACGCCAGAACGGCGGAAAGAAGGATGATTGCGGCGACGATACCGTCGAGAATAGTGAAGCTTTCCATATCTGCCTCTGTGCCTTGCCCGTTCGTTAATCAGCCAGCGCCAAAAACGTCGCCGACCAGCGCTGCGAGATCCGGCATCTTTTGAGCCGTGACACCCGCAATGGCGCCTGTTTTGCTACGGTCGGGGATCAAAGCACGGGTGAACCCAAGCTTTTGCGCCTCTTTCAGACGGGTTTCTGTCTGACCGACCGGTCGCAAGCCTCCTGATAGGCTGATTTCGCCGAAAACGACAGTGCCCTCAGGCAGTGCCACGTCTTCGCGTGCCGAAAGTAGCGCCGCGGCCACAGCCAGATCGGCGGCAGGTTCGGTGATGCGAAGGCCGCCGGCAACGTTCAGATAGACGTCGAGGCCCTGAAACGGGATCCCGCAGCGCGATTCCAGCACGGCCAAAATCATCGCAAGGCGCCCACCGTCCCAGCCCACAACCGAGCGACGCGCTTGTCCGGCCGGGGCGGGAGAGACCAGCGCCTGAATTTCGCACAAGACCGGACGCGTGCCTTCGATGCCTGCAAACACCACAGATCCGGGCGCCGGGGTTTCGCGGTCGGACAGGAACAAAGCCGACGGATTCGCCACTTCGGCCAGACCGGCGCCGGTCATCTCGAAGACGCCAATCTCGTCGGCGGGGCCAAAGCGGTTCTTAACTGCGCGCAAAATGCGGAACTGATGGCCGCGCTCGCCTTCAAAATAGAGAACTGTATCGACCATGTGTTCGATCACGCGGGGACCCGCGATCTGACCGTCTTTGGTGACGTGGCCTACAAGGATAACACTGATGCCGTTTCGCTTGGCGAAGGTCGTCAATTCATGTGCTGCCGAGCGGACCTGACTGACAGAGCCCGGCGCGCTGTCGACGGTATCAAGCCACATGGTCTGGATCGAATCGATGAGGGCCAACCCGGGCGCTTCTGCCTCAAGCGTGGTGAGGATATCGCGCAGGTTGGTTTCGGCCGCGAGCTGCACATTTGCTCCGCCCAATCCTAGGCGTTTCGCGCGCAGGCGCACCTGTGCGGCCGCTTCCTCACCGGAAACATAGATGACCTTCATGCCCTGGTTGGCAAACGCCGCAGCCGCCTGCAAAAGTACGGTTGACTTACCAATTCCAGGATCGCCGCCGACCAGCACGGCTGAGGCCGCCACAAGCCCGCCGCCCAACACCCGGTCCAATTCGCCCATCTTCGACATGGTGCGGGGCGGCGGGGCTTCGGCAGTATCAAGGGCGGTCAGCTCGATCTTTTGGCCGCGCACGACGCCCAAACCTTTGGCTTTAGGACCCTTGGTTAAGGGCTTGTCTTCCGAGATCGTGTTCCACCCCCCGCAATCATCACAGCGCCCGGACCATTTGGAATGAACCGCGCCGCAGGTTGAACAGGTGAAGGAAGCCGCTTTTGCCATGGCTCACCTTTTGCCTGAGCGCGGGCGCGGGTTCAACTGGCCTTCGCGCCCTTGCGCTGACGTTCATAGAGAAAGGTGATCGCGATCTGGCCCAGCACGAGCCCCGTAAACAGATAGAGCCCCCAGCCGGTCTCGACACGGCCCAATCCGACGCCTTTTACAACGACTATATAGAGAGCCATCAAAAAAACGTCCGCCATTGCCAGTTTGCCCATGACGTGCAGCGCGGGCAATATACGTGGGCTTGCGAGGCGGAACTGAATAAGCGCTATGCCGATGGATTTCAGCACAGGCGCGAAGATCGCAAAGAAGCTGACCAGCAACGCCAGCACCACATCGCTTTGCCAAAGCGATTGCAAGCCCGAGATAATCGAGATTTCGGAAAGCCCGAACAGCGGCAGCAACCCGGCGTAAAGCAGAGGCGCGAACCACGCGACGGGAAACAGAACGAGCAGGGCTAGATTGGCGATTTTCAAAATCATATCAGTTGCTACGCGGGCCAAGGGGACCTGCCAAGCGCCAAAACGTTACTCTGCTGCCTGGACCGTTCGGGAACTGCGCCCGCCTGCCGCCGCCAGTCGGACAACACTCGCCTTTTTGATCGGCTTTACAGCCGTTGTCGGGGCAAGGTCGAAGTGCGGCAGCAAGCCATCCAGCTCGCTGCGTAAGCGATCAAGTCGCGAAGCGGCCATGCATTCGTCCATCTCAACCGCATCCACCAGGCGGCGCAGATCGCGGGTCACCTCCAACGCCTGCTCGATCCGCGTGTCCATCATGGCGGCTTCTTGGCGGCGTTGAGCAAGGAAGCCTTCGGCGCGGGTGACTTTCTCATCGGAATACCGCGCGGCAAGGTCCGCACTGATACGGCTCATCTGTGCCGCAACATCCATAACGCCTGGTTCCAGATCGCCAAGATCAGGGTGGTCGCGCAGGAAGAGGATACGCTCGCGCACGGCGTCAAATTCTGCAGTCATCTCGAATGTGCCTTCGCGGTCAGCGCGGTGGGCGATCCAATAGGCGCGGGTGACGTCTTCCATCTGCATCCGGAATGAGCGGTGCGAATTTTCCAAGGCTAGAACGCGCCAGTTCGCAGGCATGAACGCCAGCAAAAGCGCCGACAGCACAAAGCCCGTCGCGATCATCGCCGGGGCGACATTCACCATACCGCCGCCGTCCAACTGCAAAAGCAAGACGGGCCAGTCGATCAATCCAGTGACAAACAGGCTAAGCGCGATGGCCGAGCCAACGGCCATCATCGCAAAAACAAACATCGCGGTAATCTGAAATGCTTTCGAAAAACGCCACAAAACGCGCTGAACTTCGACCGTCATAGCCGCTCTCCAATACTCATAAACACACACGTAATGCGCACTAAGTACTCTAAATTTTCGGTTTCACTAAGCCCTCGCGCCGAAACAACGCGTTTCGCCGATTACATTGCTTGGGGAGAGCTCGATTATCTCTGCAAGAACGGCAGGTTGGGAAAGTCGCTTATTGCGTGGGGTGGGGGCAACAGGGGGCGCATGCGCCGCTTTGTTGTGTTGGAATTGCCGCGCATGCTGCGCGCGACGTCCAAAACACTGCGGTCAATGGGCTCGGATTTCATGCGTTCGCCGGCCATCTTGCGGGCTTCGCGCAGAAGGGTGCGGTGGGTGCGGAATACTGCCTTTTCCGGCTTGGGCCAGATCGGCTGTTCCAAAAGCAATGGCGCAGGCGGCACGCGCGGGGTGGATTGTACCTGCGCGGAAGCTTGCACGGGCAATGACGTGTCATCCACGTCCGTCTCCGCCAAGTCATACCCCGAGATCCGCCCCATGCCGCAAAGCACGACTGTGGCCAGCCACAAGGGCGGACACAGAAACCCAAAGACAAGAAACATCCAAGCCGCGGGCTGAAACCCAAATGCCCATGGCATAAGTCCGGCCGCCGTAAAGGCTGCAAACAAGCCGACGCCCGCGTAAATCCAGGCGTTCAGCGTCTCAGACAACACGAGGCGGCGAAACGCCAACCATGCGACACCCAGAGGCAATCCAAGGAAGAAGGTCTTTGCGACCAAGATTAAAAGCAACGCGGCAGCGTCCATGGCGGTATCTCCGATACGGCCACCCCAGCCGAACCAGACACCACTGTGGTTAAAAATGTGTTGCTTGTCGCCTATTGTTTCCGAATTGGAACCGGACTGTTGCGATCTTGCAAAGCCCGCAGATCAGT
>NZ_CALJXO010000097.1:0-2583 GCF_937988555.1 uncultured Boseongicola sp.
ACCCGCGATTTCCCAATGACCGCGGGGGGTGTCCTTGCCGCTCCTGAGTTCTGCTGCGTGGCCATAGGCGCCGATAACCTCAACATTGGGATCGTAGCCGGCGGAAAATTCTCCGCTGCTCTCTTGCCCCGCATGAAACAAGCCAAGTTTCGCCAGATTGGGAAGCTTTAACGGGCCCGCGGCCGACTTGGCACGCTCTGCGGCAATATGACCAAACGTATCCGCGCCAACATCGCCAAATTTGTCCGCATCAGCGGTAGCGCCAATGCCGAACGAATCGAGTACCAGAATAATCGCTCTGGTTGGGGAGTTACTGTTATTCATAATCAGATAGTGTCTAGTTTTTCATCAAAATGAAAGCTGGCAGACCTGCGGCGCGAACGAAAAAGGCCCGCATCGCGGGCCCTTCCCAAACCTAAGGTTATATTTTTAGTGGTGCCCTGGGGTTTCCACTTCCATGGTACTTTCGCCATAATTTTCGAGCCTCGAATCCTCGACGTATTCGCCCTCAAGCGACATCATGCCGATGAGCACCAGAATAGCGACCGGCGGTCCGAGAATCGCGATCTTCAGCGCCATGCGCTCCCAGCCCATATGCATGAATATCCAGACGATACCGCCAGCCTTCGCAAACATGAATAACAGGATCAGGAAATGTCGCAAGTAACCCCTGTCGAGGAAGTCAGTTGCATAGGAGAATGTGCTAAGAACAAATAGCGCAGCCCACATGATCCAGTAGATTTTTAGCGGATGTTGCGTGGTGTCATCGGCCATAGTGATCTGTCCCGTGTCTTACCAGAGGTAGAAGAATGCGAAAATGAATACCCAGACGAGGTCAACGAAGTGCCAGTAAAGACCTGTGATCTCGACGATCTCGTAGCCACCTGGACGATTCTCGTAGAATCCGCGCTTCACACGAAATGCAATGACGAGCAGGTAGATGACACCCGCGCTAACGTGCATACCGTGAAAGCCCGTAATCATGAAGAAGCTCGAACCGAACTGCGCTGCACCAAATGGGTTGCCCCAGGGCCGCACGCCCTCCGAGATAAGCTTGGACCACTCAAAGGCCTGCATGCCGACGAATGACGCGCCCAACACTGCGGTCGCTACCATTAGCCAGAAGGTCAGCTTGCGGTTTCTTCGATACCCCATGTTCACGGCCAGCGCCATCGTGCCGGACGAGGTAATCAGGATGAAGGTCATGATCGCGATTAGGAGCAAGGGCACCGGGTAGCCGAAGGCGTCTAAAGCGAACACCTCGGATGGATTCGGCCACGGATCCGTCGTCGAAATGCGGACCATCATGTAGCCAACCAGGAAGCAGCTGAAGATGAAGGTATCCGAGAGCAGGAAGATCCACATCATGGCCTTGCCCCAGGGCACGCCAAAGACCTGCTTGTCTCGAGACCAGTCTTCTACCAGGCCCTTCGTTCCTGGAGCTTCTTCCGCCCCGCTATCCAATATTGCTTCTGACATATGGACCCCTTAGGTCGATAACAGCAATCCAAAAAGTACTAACCAGACGAGCAACAGGAAATGCCAATAGATCGTGCACAGCTCAATGCTACGACGAATCTTGGCGGCGTCTCCGGTGCCGAGAACAACTTTTAGTGTCGCCCGTGCCCATACATACAATCCACCCAATATGTGAACCGCGTGTGCGCCCGTCAGGAAATAGAAAAATGCATTAGAGGGGTTACTCGTAATGAGTTGACCCGAGTTTTGCAGCTGCTGCCAGGCAACAAACTGCCCCAGCACGAAGCCGAGTGTCAGCACGCCCGTAATTAACAGACCCGGCTGCAGACGCCCTTGTTCGCCAGCAACCGCAGCGTTACGCGTCCACTGAAAAACACCACTCGCAACAATCAGCATCACCGTATTGGTCCACAGCAACTGTGGTTCGGTCATTGGAACCCAGTCACCGAGTTCCATGCGCAGTGAGTAAGCACTCAGAATCAATGCGAAAAATGACGACACCACTGCCAACAACGTCAGTAATGCGATCAGTTTACTTTTATCGTCACCGAATGGACCGTAATGCGCGGTATCGCTGACGGTTTCCATTTCCCACGGAGCGGCGTTGAACGTCTGCTTCAGCAACCAGCCGAGCAGCGTGGCCAGAATGATCGCAAGAAAACCTAAGGCAATCGTCACTTAATGCTCTCCACCATGGTCGCGGCCTGCAGGTGCGTCGTCGGCACTCACGTTCTGCGGGATGAAGTCGTTGCGGAACACCGGGGTGCCGGAGTACGCGAGGACCTGCTCGCCGCTGGGCATCTCGACGACTTCCATGATGGCAGCGCCACCGAGGCCGCGGAGCAGCGCACGGTAGGCACGGCGCTCACGCGCGTGCATCAGGAAGTAGTCCAGGGCGCCATCCTTGGCGGTGACGAGGTCGCTCAGGGCATCGAGCATGTCGAAGTCCAGCTTGTCGCCGTTGGTGGACGGGGTGATCTTCTGGCCGGAGGCGCAGAGGACGGCCAGGCCGTCGAACTCGCCGTTGGCACTGTCGTCGCCCTGGATCAGCATGTGCTGATAGATGCGACCGACGTGCTTGGCCTTGCTGGCGATCTGCACGGC
>NZ_CALJXO010000098.1:0-16751 GCF_937988555.1 uncultured Boseongicola sp.
CAGGGGACGACAAACCTCCATCGCGGCAACACCAACACGCGCGGTCAATGCCCCATTCACAAGCCCCTCGCCAAACCGACGTGACAGCTTTGAAATGAGATGGCCACCACCGATCGAGCCCAAAAGATCATCACCAACCGCCACTGCACCCGTCGCCACCAAATGCGTAATCACCGCACGGGTCAGTCGCCAGGCGCCCAAAGCGCCCGAGCGGCCACCGTAGATCTCAGCAATGCGCCGGATCATCCGCACATTCGCCGTCAGCGCAGCGATCACATCAGCAAACGCCAGCGGAACAAGGGCCGTCACCGTCGCGACCTGACGCGCCGCCACTTCAACTTCACGGCGCGCGCGGTCGTCCAAAGGCTTCAAAAGCGTGTCTTCCGCCAAACCAAGAAGCGTATCCGCATCCATAGCCTCCGCCTCGGCTTCAGCCAGCCTTTCGCGCCCCCAGCGCATATCATCCCGCCCGGCATAAAGCGCTGACAGCTTCTTCGTCAGAGCCCGAGCGCCACCAAGATCGTTGGCGGCCGCCACACGGTCCGCTTCGACATGCAGCGATTCAATCTTTTGAAGACGCGCCAAAGCCGCCCATTCGCGAACGAGGATCGCAAGGCAGACAGCCACGAACAGGCCCAGAAGACCCGTTGCTGCCCAGCCCAAATATGGATTGCGTGAAATCAACCCCGTCACCGCGTCCCAGGCTGCGACAGACCCGAAAAAGACCACAACAGCCCCCAGGAGCTGCCAGAACCAGCGCGCCAACCGAGATGGACCTCTTGCTGTCAGCGCCGCCATGGTCTGCATTGCCTGCCCCGTTGGTGCGGCCTCCGGCTCGGAAATCGGAGGCGCGTCCGCCGGGCTTGGCCCTGTATCCTCCAATTCAATCAAAACCGGCCCATTGCGCTCACTCATAGCCGATCTCCAAGCAAAAACTGCGCCGCCCGGTCCAGCCGTATATGCGGCGGACCATCTCCCGGTCGCAACTCCAACGGTTGTGGCGCAAAACGCATCACTTCGTAATCGGCCTCCAGCCAGGCCTCCGCACCCTGTCGCGCCGGGTTCAGCAAGCGCGACGGATCATCCGGCAAACGCCCCGGGTAAAACGCAGCGCGCTTGCCAGACGCCGCCAACGTCCCGCGAACCACATCCAAGGCGCGTCCGCCCTGCTCGATGCGATCCTCCGTCGTGGTGCGAAGTGCCGCCATCGACATCGCCGTCGTCTCGGCCCCCGCAAAGTCCGCACGCGACCTCGCATCCTGCAACAAGGCATCGGTAATCGCAGTAAGCTGCGCATGTTGACTGTGGTGCAAATGATCTGCTTTCGTTGCTGCAAAAAGGATTTTTTCAACCCGTTGCCCAAGGAAGATCTGGCTTAGGAACGCATTTCGTCCAGGGCGAAAAGCTCCCAGAATATCCGACATCGCTTGCCGCAAATCCTCCACCGCCCGCGGGCCCGCATGGATCGCCCCAAGCACATCGACCAGCACGACCTGCCGCCCGATCCGCGAGAAATGATCGCGAAAGAACGGCTTTACGACCTCCCGCTTATACGCCTCGAACCGCCGCGAAAACTCGCGCCCCATCGTGCCCCGCCCGAAATCACCCTCGGGCAACGGCGCGAACGTCAAAACTGGCGAGCCTCGCAAATCGCCCGGCAGCAAGAACCGCCCCGGCGTACAATCAGAATACCCCGCCTCGCGCGCCGCCTGCAGATAGGACGTAAACACCTCGGCCAGCGACTTTGCCGCCACCTCGTCAAGCTTTGCGGTTGGATCTGCACTGGAAAGCGCTGCCCGATAGACGTCCGCCTCGCGGCGTCCTTCAATCCGGGCCAGCGTCTCCCGCGACCAAGTGGCATAATCCTTGTCCAACAGCCCAAGGTCCAGAAGCCACTCACCAGGATAATCCACAATATCCAGATGAATGGTTTTCGGGCCTGTCACGCCGCCCAAAAGCCCACTCGGCTGCACCCGAAACGACAAGCGCAATTCGCTGATGCCGCTCGTGCCTTCGGGCCATCGCGGCTCGACGCCGGTCATCGCCGCCAAATGCGCCTCGTAGTCAAACCTTGGCACCGTATCGTCCGGCTGTGGCTGCAGCCATGCCGTCTTTATCCGCCCATCGGCTGCCGCCCGCAATGCGGGCATGCGACCCCGTGCAATCAGATTGGCAACCAGCGAGGTTATAAAAACGGTTTTTCCCGCACGGCTAAGCCCCGTCACCCCTAAACGAATGACCGGCTCGAAAAATGCCTCGCTTACAGTGTTTACCGTGGTCTCAACGCCACGCGTCAGCCCGTCCGCTATATCGCCGATGATCACAGTTATTCCTTCCGTTCCCGTCCCAAGATAGGAACCCACGCGCCGATAGACCAGATGCGGCTTAAGAATTGCGCTCGGACGCGTCAAACGCTAACCCGCTGACATGCCGCGTTTTGCTTTCAAGATTGAATACAACGGACGGCCTTTTTCAGGCTGGCAACGTCAGACCGACCACCCGTCGGTTCAGGGCGCTTTCGAATCCGCCCTTGCCCGGTTGGACCAGACCGCCCCGTTGGTTTCCGCGGCAGGCCGCACTGATGCAGGGGTCCACGCCTTTGGACAGGTTGCCCACGCGGATATGGCCAGTGATTGGGACCCGTTTCGCCTTTCCGAGGCGCTGAACTTCCATCTGAAACCCGCCCCCATTGCAGTCATCGGCTGTGCAAAAGTTGCTGACGACTGGCATGCGCGATTCTCTGCAATCGAACGCAACTACATCTACCGTCTCATCAATCGTCGCGCGCCTTTGGTGCACGAAGCTGGTCTTGCTTGGCGCGTTCAAAGACCACTTGACTTGGCGGCAATGCGCGACGGTGCTGCTTATCTCATTGGCACCCACGACTTCACGACGTTCCGCTCAACCAATTGCCAGGCCAAAAGCCCGCTCAAAACGCTTGATCAGATTACAATCACTGAAGCCGCCAATCGCTGTGGACCAGAAATCACCATCGCGGTCCGTGCCCGTAGCTTCCTGCACAATCAGGTCCGCTCGATTGTTGGCACGCTGGAACAGGTTGGAAGTGGCAACAGAATGCCAGTGGACGTCAAAGCCGCCTTAGAATCAAGGGATCGCGCGGCCTGCGGACCTGTCGCGCCGCCGGACGGACTTTATCTGTCCCGGGTCAGATATGATCCCGAAATCTTCAGCTAAATCTGCCGCAATGTAACAAATGCGCCTCATTTGCGGCCCATTCTGCACAAAAAGCGCGCCTGAAAAGACCCTTGTCAGGTCCTTAATCCGCCGCGAATCCCTGTCATTAAATGCCTATAGATACATCGGAGACGACTAATGAGTGACCTACTTACCTTCTCGAATGAAGCCATCGCCCTCAGCGGCCTGACGTGCCTCGTTGTGCGCGAAATCATCCTTGCGGCAATCCCAAGCAACAGCCCGGCAGCCAACGCCTAATCCGCAGGCACGCCGAACGTCAGGTTGGCCCAAAGGCTTTCCCAGACAACGCCGCGCTGATTTGCCATCTTGGCCGAAGGTTCGCGCAAAACGACAGCGTCCAGCATATAGCGCGCACCCGCTTTGACAGGCACCCTCGCAACACCATTGCGATTGGTGCGCACGGTAAAGACCGACAGATAACCCCTAGCTGAACGCTCGTAGACCTCGACCTGCTCGTTCGCACGCGGATCGCCCTGATAAAGAACTCTCACATCGATCCCATCGCTCATATTGCCCGTGTATGGGTTCTCCAAAGCAACAATCTCGGTCTCAAGACCTGCTACAATATCAGCGCCTTGCGCCGATCCAATGCCGACCAAAGACTTGGCATAGCGAGAATAGACCTCCTGCACACCCTCTTGCGAAAGACCGCGCGCTTTATGCGCCTCCAAAACCCATGCCGCATCTTTGTGTTTAACAAAGGCCTCAAACCGCGCGAAATCGTCCCACGTAAGCGTCAGATCATCGGTTTCATGGATAATGACCATCAGACCGTCGCCGGGTGCGTCCATGCGAAGCGCGGGCCGGTCGCCGAGACGGCCCTTAACCGGAGCAATCCTGCCCGCGATCGCATAATCGAACCGTCGGAAGTTCTGCGGTAGATAGGCCAGCGAATTGCCCTTAAAGTCCTGTCCGACGCGCAGGGTAGCGACCACATCATCTGAGGTCGAAATAAGATGCTCATCCGGGGCAATCCAAAATTCGTGGGCCTTGGCGGCAAACGACATACATGTCAAAGAAAGGGCAAAGAGGAGGGTTCGAAACATGTTACTTTTCCAAGTTAAGACTCTGATGCTTAGGGTGGCCCTGCTTGCGCTGGTGTCAACCCTCTTCGTGGTCACAACTGCGCGTGCCCACGAAGTGCAGCCAACAATTGCCGACTTGACCTTGAACGCGGGCGACGTAGAAGTCGTTCTTGATTGGGTTTTGGAAGCGCCGATAGCCGGACTGGATCTTGACGGTGTCGAAGATACCAACGCCGCAGTTGGTGCTGAAGACTACGACGCACTGCGTGCACTTGATGCCGCGTCCCTTGAAACTGCGTTCCGCGAAGCCTGGCCGTCTATCGCCCAAGGCCTGTCATTGCGCGCCGGAGACGAGGCGCTTGCCCTTGAAATAATCGGCCTCACAATCCCCGAGGTCGGCAACGTCGAGCTTGCCCGAAACGCGCAAGTGACGCTTTCCGCCCCGCTACCAGAGGGTGATAGCGCGGTGGTGATGACCTGGGCCTCAGAATACGGGCCACTTGTTGTGCGCCAGCAGGGCATTGAAAATGGCTATACTGCCTATTTGATAGCAGGCGGCGAAACCGACCCAATTCCACGCATAGGCGCAGATGATCAAACCGGCGGGCAAGCCTTCGTCGACTACATCAACGTCGGCTTTGACCACATCATTCCGCTTGGTCTCGACCATATCCTTTTTGTGCTTGGACTGTTCTTCCTGTCGCTCAAAATGCGTCCACTTTTGTGGCAAATCTCGGCATTCACACTGGCACACACCGTCACGCTGGCGCTTGGATCAACCGGGATCATCCGGATCTCGCCCGAGATCGTCGAACCGCTTATCGCGGCATCCATCGTCTATGTCGGTATTGAAAACGTACTGTCACGCGGCCTGACCCCATGGCGTCCCTTCGTCGTGTTCGGTTTCGGCCTTTTGCACGGCCTCGGCTTTGCAAGCGTCCTCAGCGATTTTGGCCTTGGCCGAGCGCATTTCGTGCCGAAGCTTATCGGCTTCAATGTCGGTGTTGAAATTGGACAACTCGCGGTGATCGCAACAACTTTTGTTGCGCTTGGCATCCTGTTTGGACGTCATGCCTGGTGGCGTCTGAGGATCGCAACCCCGGTCTCCATCGCGATCGCGTTGATCGCGACGTTCTGGGTCTTTGAGCGGACTGGCCTGCTGGATCCCGAAGGCACTTTCGCTCCGTTTGCCGCGCTGACCGAAGGCGGGTTCCCGCCAATATGGATCCTTATTTTCGTCGCGGCCCTGACCGGCGCCCTTACAGTCGCGGTGCTTGCAGCCTCCGGGCTGGACGGGCTCCGTGATGCAGCCGGGATCGTCACCTCGTTTGTTGCCTTCCTTGGTGTTGTGGCAACGTTCGCCTCCGGCGCATGGGTGCTAACAGCGGTCGTCATGGCGATTTGGATCCTTGCGCTTCGCCTGCAATCGCTTGGCGGACCAGACGCCAAGGCGGTCACATGACCCGCCCAGTCGCGCTGGTCACAGGGGCCGCCCGAGGCATCGGCCTTGCCACCACAAAGCTATTCCTCGACGAGGACTGGCAAGTCGCGATGATCGATATCGACGGGCCAGAACTGCAACGTGCAGCGGACCCGCTTGAAAACGTGCGTGCGGTCGAAGGCGACGTTTCTGATCCGGACGCGGTTGCGTGGATGATCGCACAGGTCACGACACAACTCGGCGGCATAAACGCCTTGGTCAACAACGCCGGTGTCGCCGATTTCGGCCCGATGGAAGAGACGACCTTCGCGCGGTGGAAGCGGGTAATGGCCAACAATCTGGACGGCCCGTTCCTGATGACACAGGCCGCTACACCTGCCCTGAAGGTCTCAAAAGGTGCGATCGTCAACATCGCGTCGATATCCGGCCTGCGCGCCTCGACGCTGCGTATAGCCTACGGCACCTCAAAGGCGGCGGTGATCCAACTTACCCTTCAACACGCTGTCGAACTTGGCGAATACGGCGTGCGCGCCAATTGCGTGGCCCCTGGCCCGGTGCGCACCAGACTTGCGATGGCCGTCCATAGCCCCGAGATCATTGCCGCCTACCACGATGCGCTGCCCCTCAACCGGTACGGCTCGGAAAGCGAGATCGCCGAAGCTATCGTCTTCCTGTGCTCGGACCGCGCAAGCTTCATCACCGGACAGGTTCTTGCCGCCGATGGCGGGTTTGAAGCCACCGGCATTGGACTGCCAGCCCTGCGCAAATAGCCGCGCAGCGACTGAAAAAGCGCTACGGCCTTTTTTATCAACCCCGAATCGGGGCATGATGGAGTGTCCGGTGCAGGTGCATCGGGCCAAGTGGGATAGTGACATGAGTAAGCGTTCAGACCCAAATTCGGGCCGTAAGACAACCGGGAGCGCGCCAAAGCCTGTGCGTCAAATGACCGTCTATGACCGGCTTGAAGACGCGCGCAGACGTCGCCAGGTCCTTTTGGCAAAAGGCGAGGGACCTGCCCCGAGACCGATCCCGAGCCTCAAAGCCTCAAACGAAACGCCGCCCCCTCCAATACGGCAAAGCGCGCCGGCTTCTGAGACGATCATAAAGCCTGACCTGGTGCCAGTTGTTGACATTGAGGCCGCGCCACGCCCTATCGCAACTCCAATTGTTAACCCGCCACCAGCCCAAGAGCCAAAGCGCCGTCGTGGTGGGTATTGGATAGGGCTTTTTCAGGCAATGGGAGCAATTGCATTGATTGCGGTTCTAATTGGCATCTTTGGTCCGCGTGGCGAGCTGCCAGAGGCTCCTGCGACCGCCGCAACTGCGCTGGCGCCGAAACCGGTCATAAGCGAACCTGTCACCAGCCAAGCGCCAATCGAAGTCGCAAAACCCACCGCCGTGATCCCGGCGGTCCAAAGCATTGATCCTGAAGTGCTACCGTCTCCCAAGCCGGGATCACTCGACATCATAATTGCCCCGTTGAGCAATCCAACGGTGGTCGCCCGTGTCGCCGCTGTGCAACCGCAAAGGCCAGACGGTCCGCCGACAGCGTTTGATGCCTTTCCCCCCTTCGAGCGTCTCTCCCCACCTGTCATCTTGGGCACAACGCCGCCCGCGCGACAAATCGCACAAGTCACAGAAATCGCTGTTGAGCAGCCCACTCCGTCATTGCTTGGCGACACAAAAAACGTCGTTCTTCTCGTCCCGACGTTCGTCCCGCAGTCGGAAGCTGAAAGCGCCATCAAGATTGCCGCCGCTCTTGGTATCCCCGTTGATCAGACACGCCGCGCAAGCGTTTCTATCAGTCGGACAAATATCCGGTATTTCCACGAAGACGATGCGGCGGCGGCCACTGTGCTGGCCGAAGGGCTTGGTGGCCTGGCGCGCGACTTCACCACTTTCACGCCCTCGCCCAGTCTCGGTGTGATCGAGATTTGGATAGAAGGCCGCGGCGGTAGCGCGACTGCAAATGAGGGTTCGGCCACGGCCCGTGGCCTGGAAGCCGACCTTCGAGAGTTAAGGAACAGCATCCAGCGCGCGCTGAACATCGCGACCGGAAACTAGCCCGCGATCAAACCCACTTGGCGAGCGGCGGCAAACTCATCAAAACTGCATTCGCGTCATGCCCGGTTTCTAACCCGAACTTGGTGCCCCGGTCATAGACCAGATTGTATTCCGCATAGAGGCCCCGATGCACAAGCTGGGTTTGCTTGTCCGCGTCGCTCCACACCATATTGCGACGCCGTTCGACCAACGGAAGATAGGCGCGCAAAAACGCCCGCCCGACATCCTGCGTGAAGGCGAAATCTTTTTCCCAATCGCCGGTATTGCGATCGTCATAAAATATCCCGCCGACGCCCCGTGCACGTCCGCGATGTGGGACAAAGAAATACTCATCCGCCCATTCTTTTAGGCGCGGATAAATGTCCTCGCCATGCGGATCGCAATGCGCCTTTTGCATTGCGTGGAAATCCGCCGTGTCTTCGTCGTATTCTATGCAAGGGTTCAGATCCGAACCTCCGCCAAACCACCAGGCATGTGGTGTCCAGAACATCCGGGTGTTCATATGGATCGAGGGCACATGCGGGTTCTGCATATGCGCAACAAGGCTGATCCCACTGGCCCAGAAGCGTGGATCATCAGCCATGCCCGGAATGTCCTTTCGCGCCGCCATTGCTGCCTGGGCGCGCGCGCCCAAATGCCCATAGACGCTGGAGACATTCACACCGATTTTCTCGAAAATCCGACCTCCGCGCATCACGCTCATCAGACCACCGCCCGCATCCGATCCGTCATCCGAAGCGCGTTTCGTTTTGGTCACCTCAAACCGGCCCGCTGGCCGATCCGAAAAGGCCCCTTCGGTCTGGCTGTCTTCCAATGCCTCAAAGGCAGTGACAATGCCGTCCCGGAGGTCGCGGAACCACGCACTGGCGCGTGTTTTCTGGCTTTCAAATTGATCTGTCATAGAGCTTTCCAGCGGTTTTTTCGCAGACTGGCACAGGCCACCAGAAAGGCAAAGGGGCTGCGCGCAAGTTTAGTGCGCCGGGGCATCCACCGCATCGACAAGGGACCGCCCGCCGTCAACCGTAAGGATTTGCCCTGTCATAAACCCTGAGCCATTCGAGGCCAGAAACTGCGCCACTTCCGCCAGTTCAGACGGGCCGGCAATGCGGTTGAGCGGCGTGGAATCAATGATTTCATCGCGAAACTCTTCATGCTCGAGTATTGCGCCCTTCAGCGACTCACTCATCACCGACCCAAGGGCAATTGCATTAACCCGAATGCGATGCGGTGCAAGCGCCACTGCCATCGAACGCGTCAATTGATCAACGGCGGCCGAGCTTACTGAATAGGCCAGCAAATTCGGCTGGGTCCGTCGCGCTGCAATCGAAGACAGGTTGATAATCGATCCGGCGGGTCCGTCGCTTTCGTCCTCGTCAGCTTGCTTAATCATTCGTTTGGAAAAAATCTGACACAACCGCAGCGACGTTATGAGGTTCTGGTCCAAAAGCGTTGTGACGGCGTCATCATCGGCGTTCAGCGGATCTGCCGCGATCATCTGACGAGAGCCATTCACCAAAATGTCCACGCGATCAAAGCGATCGATCGTGGCCGACAACAAATTCGCAACGCTCAGTTTCTCGCGCAAATCGCCCGCGAAGTAGCCGGTTGTGCCCTCGTCATCATCCTCGACGGACCCGATCTCGCTGACCAGCCGCTCTTCGTCCATATCCGCGAACATAACGTTCGCGCCCCGCGCCACAAAATGCCGCGCGATGGCCAGACCGACCCCATTTGCGGCTCCGGTGACAACGGCAGTCTTGCCTGCAATGGAAAACGACATGCGTGGCTATCCTTTCGAACGGCGCTTCGGAGATGTGGCATGGAAAAGCTTGAACGATGGCGTTTGGGCAAGTGGGTGAACGTTATGAAAGACGTCCGATAGCACCGTTTCGTACGGCAAATGCCGGTTGGCGACAAGCCACAGCTGGCCTTTGGGTCCCAACATACCCGCCGCTGCGCGAATGAAGTCCTGACCCAATCGGGCATCAACCGCGCGGCCCTGATGAAAGGGTGGGTTCATCACAACATGATCCACCGCAGCCGACGGGCGGAACGTCAAAGCATCAGCCCAATGGAAGGTCGCGCGAACATCAGTGATATTCTCGCGTGCAGCTTCCAAGGCCGCATAATCCGCTTCCACCAGATCGATAGATGTTACACCCTCACGCGCAAGGACCGCATCAGAAAGATAGCCCCAGCCAGCCCCAAGATCGACGACACGGCCCTTCAATTTCGGTGGCAATGCCTCTGCCAATGCGCGGCTTCCGGGGTCAATTCCATCCGCCGAAAAGACGCCAGCGCCAGTGCGAAACCTGCCGTCCACCAGCCCTGGGTCAACCGCCAGCCACTCGGACAAATCTGCAGACTTCACGATGAACAGTTTCCCATGGGCCTTCGAGATCACCTCGCCCACGTCGCCCCGCCGCCGGATATCTTTCAGATAGGAATCGACGCCATCAGTTTTCTGCCCATCGACCACAAGTGGTCCGTCCGTCACAGCGCAAGCCGCCGCTAGGGTCGCACGCGCTTCGGCTTTTGCGCGGGGCAACCGGACCAAGGCGGCGACATAGGGTCCACCGACCTGTGTCGCGACCTCAAACCCCTGATCTATAAAATAAGCGTGGTCCGGGAAATGCCGCTGCACGACCTCAATGCGATCCTTTGGCAAATCAGAAAGGTCATCGCCCCGCAAAGCGCCAATCACAGCGATCCGCCCTTCGGCTGCCCAGTTCAGAGCACCGCTTTCAAGCGCAAGGCGAAGTCGGGATGCATTCATGACCAAACCAAGCGCAAACCGCGCTCTATTCCTTTTCCATAGTACATTGAAGCGGATGCTCATGGCGGTGCGCAAAGTCCATCACTTGCGTAACTTTGGTTTCGGCCACCTCGGCGGAAAACACGCCAACAACAGCGAGCCCCTTTTTGTGGACAGTCAGCATGATTTCAAACGCCTGCGCATGGCTCAAACCGAAAAAGCGCTCAAGCACGTGTACGACAAATTCCATTGGCGTATAGTCGTCATTCAACAGCATCACCTTATAAAGAGGCGGCTTTTCAGTCTTTGGCTTTGTCTCGGTCAGAACCCCGGTGTCGTTGTCACCCGGCTTGTCCGTATCAGCCATCATATGCAATGTGCGAAGAATCACGCAGCCCCATGTTGGTCGTGTCACTAGGCAGTACAATATATGCGAAAGCGACGCGGTGAAAAGGGCATGTCTAAGGGAAAACGGTTAACATGCTGACGACGCTGTGTTTCGATGCCGATGATACGCTCTGGCACAACGAACGTTTCTTCCAGATGACACAGGCCCATTTCGCAACGCTGCTTGCCGACTACATGGAAAGTGACGATCTGGCCGACCGCCTTCTTGCCGCGGAAAAGCGTAATCTGGGCCGCTACGGCTTTGGTATCAAAGGCTTTGTACTGTCGATGATCGAGACTGCGCTTGATGTGACAGACCGCCAGGTGCCCGGCCATGTCATCGCCAAAATTATCGCGGCTGGACACGATATGCTCGCGCACCCAATCGACCTTCTCCCCGGCGTTGCAGACACCCTCGCCAAGCTCGCGCCAAAATACAGGCTGATCGTGATCACCAAGGGCGACCTTCTCGATCAGGAGCGCAAAATCGCCCAGTCCGGGCTCGGTGAGGCGTTCGACGGTGTAGAGATCGTTTCCGACAAGACACGCGACGCCTATATCGACATCTTTGCGCGGCACGAAACCTCGCCAGAGACGACTCTCATGGCCGGTAACTCAATGAAATCGGACGTCTTACCCGCAATCGCAGCGGGGGCTTGGGGCGTCTACATTCCTCACGGGGTAAATTGGAAAATCGAGGCGGCAGATCCCCCCGATGACCAAGAAAAGTACCGCGAAGCGCGTGAATTCACAGAACTGCCCAAAATCATCGCTGCAATTGAACACAGCATGTAGCCGTTCACTCACCGCAATCTACTGCATCTAGTAAAACTGATCTTTCTATAAAAAGACATCGAAAATTCATTATTTTCGGATTGGTTTGAGCGTGCTAGTGTCCTGAAATATCAGGGATCTGGCGAATAAAGATCGGACCCAGAGGCAGTAAAAGGGCAGTATCGTGGCGTATCCGCTTTTCGTCGGAGCCGTATTTCGTGCATTAGTATGCGCATGTCTGATTGCAGTCATGCCATCGACCGTCGTTTCCGCACCCTATGCGGCGATGGTCATTGACGCGCGGTCCGGCAAAGTTCTTCATTCCCGCAACGCGGACACGCGTTTGCATCCGGCATCGCTCACCAAGATGATGACGCTTTACGTGGTGTTTGACGCTATCGAAAAGGGCGAGATCAGCCTTGATAGTCAAATTCTCATTTCGCGAAATGCCGCTGCAGAGCAACCCTCAAAGCTTGGTCTGAAGGCAGGCTCTCGCATCCAGCTGCGCTATTTGATTCGCGCCGCAGCGGTGAAATCAGCCAACGACGCCGCCACCGCCCTTGGCGAAGCAATTTCCGGAAGCGAGGCGGCATTCGCGCGCCGCATGACCCGCATGGCCAAAGCCATGGGGATGAGCAAAACCACTTTTAAGAACGCCCATGGTTTGACCGAATCTGGTCACCTGTCCACGGCCCGCGACATGACATCGCTGGGCCGCCATTTGTTTTACGACTTTCCTGAGTACTACAATCTGTTCTCTCGCAGATCGACCAATGCAGGGATCAAGACCGTCAATAATACCAACCGCCGGCTGCTTGGCGCCTATCGCGGCGCCGATGGGATTAAGACGGGCTACACGCGTGCCGCAGGCTTTAACCTTGTGGCCTCTGCAGAACGCGGCAACGAACGCATTATCGCAACTGTCTTCGGAGGTCGCTCGACCGCATGGCGCAACGCCCGCGTGGCCGAACTTCTTGATATGGGCTTCGACCGTGCGCCCAACAGCGTCGCGGTGCGCAAACCGTCTCGTCCCGTCCTGACCCCCGAGGGTGCATCAGACACGCCGGGACGCGTTATTCGCACATCTGGACTTGTCACGCGAACGCCGCGACCCCGCTTGCGCCCCTTGGAAGCCCCGCCAGAAGAGATGCTCATAGCCTTACAAGACGGCATCACGGACGCCTTGGCAGAAATCGTCCGTGGCGATGCCTCCACGGCAAACCCGACACCGGACATCGTTCCTGCGGCCGCGTCCGAACCGGTGCTGACTGCCAGCCTCGCTGGGTCTCTTGTGGCGGCACCGCGTCCTCGGGCGCGAACCCTCAATGCATTCGCCTCAACCGCCGCGGCACCCACTGACCAGGTCGACGACCAAATCGTCGTCACCCGAATGTCTACCTCGGGCGGGCGCCAATGGGCGATCAACGTCGGACGCTTCACCACTCGACACGAAGCCGAGAAGATGTTGTTACAAACCGCTTTGGTCGAACTGGGAACTCTGGACGAAGCCCTGCGAAAAGTCGTGCGAAGCCAGCAAGGCTTTGAAGCAAACTTCGTGGGTCTGACGGCCCAGACGGCAGAACTTGCTTGCCGTCGATTACTGGCCCAAAACGTAAATTGCCACCCGATGGGCCCCAGTTAAAGCCTAAGCACGCCCCGCATCTGCCGACAGCATCAGAGCATCGACGCCAAGCGTCGCCAAAGCTGCCGTCCACTTCGTATCCTCGTCGTTATTAAAAACGAGCTGAAGCGACGCGTCGCACGTCAGCCAACCGTTTTGCAAAATCTCGTCCTCAACCTGCCCCGGACCCCATCCAGCATAGCCCAGTGCCAAAAGCGCATTCGCCGGACCGGTATCACGCGCCAGATCTTCCAGCACATCCAATGTCGACGTCATCCCAAACTGTTCGGACACCTGAAGCGTCGAAGCTTCGGACGCATAGTCCCCTGAATGCAGCACAAATCCACGGCCGCTTTCCACTGGACCCCCAAAATACACAGGGACATCGCGCAACAACGCAGGCACCTCAATTTCTAACTGTTTGAGTAAATTCGCAAACGAAAGATCTGGCGCCGGCTTATTCACGATCAACCCAAGCGCCCCATCCGCCGAATGTGCGCACAGGAAGATCACACTCTTTTCAAAGCGCGGATCTCCCATTCCCGGCATGGCAATCAGAAGCTTACCTTCAAGTTGGGATGGAATGCTGGCGTCAGTCTGAGACATCCCAAAAGGATGCGGTATCCGGAGAGACGCTTCAAGGGCAGGCATGCCACAATCACAAACGATTACCGGAATGTGATTTCCAAAACTGCCTAAAGCCACTTAACCAATGAACTCATGAAAGCTCTTGTCCTGACTTTGGCCGTTTTGGGCCTTTCCATCCCGGCCCCGGCTGTCGCGGCAGATATTCCCGACGCCCTTGCCCACATTGAGGTCCTGCCCGGTTGGCGTGGCGATGACGGAATACACCGCGCAGCCTTCGCGATCAGCCTGGCGCCCGGCTGGAAGACCTACTGGCGCACACCTGGCGACGCAGGCATTCCTCCTATTTTTGACTGGTCTTCGTCCAAAAACCTCTCTGGGGCGGGCGTATCTTTCCCGGTGCCCGATGTGTTTTATTCGAACGGCATGCGCTCGATCGGCTATGATGGCGGCATGGTTTTGCCCATCGCACTGCGGGCCAGCGACACGACCGCCGATATTCAGCTTTCCGGCCGCATGACCATTGGCGTCTGCCTCGATATTTGCGTGCCAGTAGAACTGACCTTCACAGCACTTCTCGCGGGCACCAATTCCACGCCGACGCCCCAAGTAGCGCGCGCGATGGCCGACCGTCCGATGACAGCGTCAGAGGCAGGCGTCGGATCAGTTAGTTGCGAAATCGAGCCCATCCGCGACGGCATGCGCATTACCGCGATGATGGCTGTTCCTGCGATGGGGGAAAAAGACGTCGCGGTCATTGAATTGCCCGACCAGACTATCTGGGTGTCTGAAGCCACAATGACCCGCAGCGGCAACACTCTTGTCGCCAGCGCTGAAATGGTCCCGCCCAATGCACAGCCGTTCATCTTGTCGCGCAACGACGTACGCATCACCGTGTTCGGCGGCGGTCAGGCGATTGATATTCGCGGCTGCGACTAAGCGCGCACCCGACGGCTAAATCGCAAGGCGGCCAACGCCCAGGCCAGAAATACAATTCCCGCGACGCCCGCCACAAACATCAAGAACGCCAGCGGCAGGGATCGCGCGCCACCAAGAACAGCAGGCATCGCGCCAGTGACAATAACTGCGCCCATGGTCGTGGCGAACCACGCAGAAATACCGGCGCCTACGGCTCCCAAAACTCCCTGCATGCCCGGAGCCCGCCCTGACGCCGCACGCCGCGCTGCGCGGAAAGTTCGCGCGAAATCATGCCCGATCGCCAAGAGCGCAGGCACCACGAGCAAAACCAACACCAGCCCAAATCCCAGACCATAAACAAGCGTTATCACCGTCGGCTTCAAGAATTGTGCTTGGTTTGACGTCTCGTACAGCAACGGCGCAAGACCAAGCACGGTTGTCAGCGTCGTCAGAATAACCGGCCTCAACCGATCCGCCGTGCCGTCAATAATCGCCGGGAACAGCCCGCGCTCTTCGGCGTATTCATCAATCGTTGTGACCAATACGATTGAATCGTTGATCACGATCCCCACCATGCCAATGAGGCCAACCACAGAGAACATCGACAAAGGCACATCCCAGACATAGTGCCCCCATATCGTGCCAACGAGACCGAAGGGAATGATCGCCATGACCACGCCTGGTCGCGACCAGCTGCTGAAGACCCATGCCAGGGTCAGATAGATACCCGCCAGACACAAGATTAGTCCCGTCAAAGCATCGGACAGAAAATTGCTCTCGTCTTCGGCCAACCCTGCCAAGCGTGTCGAGATACCAAAGTCTTCCTGCAACTTCGGCAGCATAACTTCGCGCACTTGCGTCGAAATCTCTTCTGCCCGCGCCGGATCATCCTCGGACAAATCGCCTGTCACAGACACAACGCGAATACCGTTCTCCCGGCGGATCGTGGAAAACCCGGTGCGGCTGTCGACCGTCACAATATCGGCAAGCGGCACGTACACGCCCTCACCGGGTGCGGCACTGCCTGTGCGCACCAAAAGCCGGTCCAGAAAATCGGCCGTCAATTCTCCCGATGGCAGCTCAACCCGGATCGTCGCAGACCTTGGCCCATCCGGGAAACTCGCAGCCTCAACCCCATTCAGTCGGGCCCGCAATATCTGACCCAGATCATCAATTGTCAGTCCCAAAGCCTGCCCTTGCGGCGTCAACTCAAGAACAACCTCTTCTTTGTCGTAAGTGAGGTTGTCCTCCAAAGCCGAGACCTCACCGAATTGCGCCAATTGCGCCTTCAACTCTTCCGCCGCCTCTTTCAGTTCCTCCGACGAGGCCCCGGACAATTCGATATCGATCGCGTCGCCACCGGGTCCGCCACGCCAACCTCGGAAACTGATCGTCTCAAGCATCGGGTGCTGCGGCATTGCCTCCTGCAACTCGGATACGAATGCAAAGCTTGAATACGGCCGCGAATCCGCATCGATCAATTCGATCGCAATCGACCCCAATTGAAAGGACTCCTTGGTCTCCTGTCCTGCAAGGCCGCGACCAGACGTACCCCCTATTTCGGCCAATGCGTATTCGATCGGGTTCGCGCCATGCTTGGTTTCAAACTGCGCGCCGACCTCGTCCACAGTGGCCTGTAGCCGCCGCATCACCTCGAAGGTGTCTTCGCGTGTTGCCCCCGGCAACATCGCGAAATTAGCGGTGACTGATCCCTGTTCAGGCGCATTGAAGAACCGCCACTGTACATCGCCCCGGATGAACAAAACTGCCTGGCTCGCCAGCACCAAAATCGCACCGGCAATCACCGGGTACCGCGCCCAGATCACACCGGCCATCAAGGGGCGAAACAGCTGATCTCGGAAGACACGAAAGCCCTTGTTCACCTGACGTGACGGCCAGTCATACCAATGCTCTTTGGAGGCATGCGCAATAGCGTGCCGCATATGGTTCGGCAAGATCAGGAAA